>DATJYA010000135.1:0-10374 GCA_035499835.1 Pseudolabrys sp. | reverse complement strand
GGTTATTTATTCGGGGGAGCGCCAAATCGTCGAGGCATTAAATAGCATCAAATGATTGCGACCACATATCTTTAATCGACAACCAATAACAGCCCAATCAATGACGGAAGCTTCCTGGTCAGATTTCGCTTCACCCACGCACCAACAAACACCCATCGCCCAAATCGCAGGGCTAACGCTCTTATGACCGCGCTGACTAGATCGGGCGTGGTGTCACCGTCCAGGCTCTTGAAGCCGATACGATGCGCCGGCTGGGGCACGGACTCGATCGTTCCGCACCGGCTGAAGGATAAGAACTTCACGCGGTAGTTTGATGCACCCGCGCTTGAGCGCGCCGGGTCTCACATCGCATCCGCGAATGCCTTCATCGCCGTCAGGGCTGCGGCGGTCTGCTGCAAGTCTGCAGCAAAGACAGTCGTGGTGCCCGTCGGCGGGCTGTTGGTCACGACCGAGAGTTTCCGGACGGGCGCCAAGCCCGCCAGGTCCGCGCCAAAAATTGCCCGGAGATCGCCGGTGGCGACGAAGGTCTCGTTGCCGTGAAACTGTCCGACGTCTTTGCCGTCGGCGAGCACGTCGAACGTGTAACTGGGCGGAAACATACCACCCAAATGGCTTGTGACAAAAATCCCGCTATTTTCGAATAACGAGCCGCGTCTGTATTCGAGTTGAAGCTGGGCAGTGGCGATCGCCGCACCGGCGGCGAGAGAAGCAATCGCGGACGGTGCCAGCACGGCCTTCACGACGCCGTCCGCGGTGGAAACGATCCAGCTTCCAATCGTTTGACTCGTCGCGGCGTTGTACGCTTTGACCTCATGCAACGCGGCGAGACAGGCGCCTCCATTCTTCAATCGTTGCCAATAGACCGGATAGGTTTCCGTACTCATGAACGAACCGCCCAACCCCAGCGACGATTTGCGGCGCACCACGCGGCTGCCGAGGTCGTAATATTCGTCCTTCTTCAAGTTGGCGGCCCGGACCGCCATTTCGTCCGCATGGCATTTCTGCAGCTGCTGCGCCATGGGATCCGGGCCCGTGATAATTGTCCTCCCTTTCTCGTGCTCGCTGATGAGTCGCTGCGTCTTCTCGATGCCGTCACAATACGCGTTGTAGTAGGGAGCGTTGGCCGGGGTGGCACTCTTCCCGCTCTTGAGCATGAACTGCATCGTCGCCCCGCTGGCCAAGGTCAGCACAAGGACAACCGGCGAGGGCATGTCGTTCCGCGCCCAAACGCACTGATCTTGGACCTGGAGGGAGACAGTCGCGCATTCGCCGGTGCAAGGCGGTTGCGACTCGACTGTCACCGGGGCAACATTGGGCGCGTCCGCCGCCAGGGCCGAGCTGGACACCAACAGGGCGAAGACCGCAATCGTTTTCATCATCGCGACCTCCAATCAAGGTCAGAATGGAAAGAGCGTTAGTCTAGCGGCGGAGCGGCGGCCGAACCAGAGCGGCCAGTCATTCATGACCACGTCGAGCGGTGGCCCCGCGCCAGTGGGGCTTAGACGACGGCGCCCCCGCGCCGCAAAGAACAGGGGCGATGCCGCACGCCCGCGTCGCTCTTTGACAATTCAAAAACGCCCCGCCCGGCTCGCCACCGCCAAGGGCATGAATGCGGGCGACAAGGTGTTGATTGTGTGCTCGCCTTGCTATGCCGCCAATCGGGCGCGAAACTGACATCGCCCAACGTTGGATTTTTTTTCGAACAGAATAATTCCATTTCGCCTGCCGGAGTGGTGGGACATCGCCGCGGAAAAGCCTAATATTTCCTTAGGGTCACTGTCGGTCCCACCATCGAGCAAGCCTTTGTTTTCCGTGCAGGAAGATAGCCCTCTCGGGACCGCCAAGGTTCCGCCACCGATGCAATCGTATTCCTGGCGCCGCGCGCCTCATCTGCGCCACTGGAGATTGTTTGAGCCTGATCGTCAGAATCGAGTTATTAAAGACAGCGTTCATGAGTACTGGACCGGCATTGTGACAAGTCTTCCGCCACTGGAGCCCGAGCTCGGCGAGACGCCGCGCGCCATCATTCCGCGCAATCTGGCGCTGGGGATCGAGCGGATCGGGTTCTTTGCGCTGTCGCACCGGCTGCTCTGCGCCATTGCCTTCGTGGTGCTTTGTATCGCCGCGGCCGTCGGATTTGGCCGGTTGAAGGTCGACGATTCGCTCAGCCAGTTGTTCCGTTCCGACACCGAGCAATATCGCATCTACCAGGAAGTCACGCAGCGCTTTCCCTCGAACGAATACGATGTGCTGATTGTCATCGAAGGCAACGACGTTCTTGCGCGCGCCTCGCTGGAAAAGCTGCGCGATCTCGCGGCCGATCTGCAGCTGATCGACGGCACCCGCGGCCTGATTTCGATGTTCTCGGCGCGCGAGCCGCCGGCCGCCGGCGGCATTCCGCCACCGCTGTTCCCGACGCCGCTGCCGCAAGGCGCCGCCTACGACGCGCTCGTCCAGAAGGTGATGGCGAACGAGATCATTCACGGCAAGCTGCTGTCGACCGACGGCAAGCTCGCGCTCATGGTGCTGGCGCTCGATCCGGCCGCGACCGCGCAGGACCGGCTCGATGCCGTTGTCGCCGAGGTGCGCAAGACGCTGAAGGAGAATCTCGAAGGCACCGGCCTCAACGGACAATTATCGGGCGTTCCGGTGATGCAGCTCGAGATCCGCCAGGCCATCGAAAGCGACCGGCTTGTCTATAACACCCTCGGCTTCGCGGTCGGCTGCCTGATCGCAATCATGTTCTTCCGCCGCGTGTCGTTCATGATCATCGCCGCGGCGCCGCCGCTGGTAGCTATCCTGCTCGCGCTCGGCGCGCTCGGCTGGCTCGATTTCAAGCTGAATATTTTTCTCAACGTGATGACGCCGCTGATCATGGTCATCAGCTTTTCCGACAGCATGCAGTTGACCTTCGCCGCGCGCGACCGGCTGATCATGGGCGACAGCAAATTCGAGGCCTTTCGCAACGCGCTGCTGATCGTCGGCCCGGCCTGCGTGCTGACGCACGGCACCGCCGGGGTGTCGTTCATTGCCTTGCAGTTTTCCGCTTCCGACCTCATCCGCACGTTCGGCGAAGCCGGATTGATCGTGACCGCAATCGCGCTGTTCGTGATCCTGCTCGGCGTGCCTCTGCTCGGCGTGCTGTTGATCCGCGATGAGGCGAATTTTGCCGAGCATGTCCGCGGCATGGACAAGGCCCTCGACGTCCTGCGGCGGTTCTGCAGCTGGATCGCGCTGCGCATGGTGGCGCGGCCGGGCCTTTATTCTCTCGTCAGCCTCGTCGTCGTCATCGTCCTTTCGTTGGGCTACGCGCAGCTTTCGCCGCGCTACCGCCTCGCCGAGCAGGTGCCGGACCGCGAACAGGCGGTCAAGGCGAGCCACCGCCTCGACCTCAAGCTCACCGGCGCCAATCCTTTCGACGTCTACATTCAGTTCCCGAAGGGCGCCTCGCTTTATGCCCCGGAAACGCTGGCGGTCATCGCCGAGGTGCATGGCCTGCTGGAACGCGAAAAAGGCGTCGGCAATGTCTGGTCGCTGCAGACCCTGCGGCAATGGCTCGCCGAAAAGGCCGGCAAATCGGACGTGGCAACGCTGAAGGAATACGTCGACGTGCTGCCGGCTTATCTTACGCGCCGTTTCATCTCTGCCGAGCAGAACGCGGTGATCGTGAGCGGCCGCGTGCCGGATTCCGATGCCAACCGGCTGCTGCCCATCGTCGACAATGTCGATCAACAGTTGGACGCGATCCGCGCCAGCCACCCCGGTTACACGATTGCGGTGACCGGCCTGTCGGTCATTTCCGCGCGCAACAGCGCGCTGATGATCGATAAACTGAGCCGCGGCCTCACCGTCGAAATCGCCTTCGTCGCCGCTTTTATCGGCATCGCCTTCCGCTCTCCGGTGGTCATGCTGATCAGTATCCTGCCAGGCCTGTTTCCGATCGTGCTCGCCGGCAGCCTGCTGTGGCTGACGGGGCAGGGGCTGCAGTTCGCCAGCGTCATCGCCTTGACAGTGTCGTTCGGCCTGGGGCTGAGCGCGACCATCCATTTCCTCAACCGCCTGCAGATCGAGGATATCGATCCCAACCCGGCGATCGGCGTCGAGCGCGCGACGATCCTGGTCGGCCCGCCCTTGATCCTGACTTCGGCGGTGCTGGCTTGCGGGCTCGCCATGACGGTGCTGTCGAGCCTGCCGTCGCTGCGGCTGTTCGGCTGGCTCAGCGCCTTTGCCATGGTGGCGGCCCTGGTCGCGGATCTGCTGATGCTGCGGCCGATCGCGATGTTTCTGAGCAGGGTCGTACGTCACGTCGCGCAGCGCTCGTTGCTGCGGCCTTCGGCCAAATCGGATGGATAGCGCGGCTAGCTGCGCCGCAGGGAAATCGAGGCGCCCTTGACCGACGACTGCTTGTCCTGCGACTTGATCGAGACTGATTGCCTGTTGCCGTGGGTGATCAAAGTCAAGGTCGCGGCAAACGCCGAACTCTCGGCCAGAACCTGGAAGTGGCCGTCGTCGGCCTTGCCGGAGAGCGTCCCGGCGATATTGCGCGTCGATTCGCTCCAGACGCCGGTAATCGCGCCGGCGGAATAAGTGGCGCTGCCGCGAAGATCGAAATTGTAGCTGTCGCTCGCGCAGCGGATGTTGAGCTGGAGATTTCTTTGCTCTTCGAGAAAATCGTAGGCCGCCCGGCACCTGATCGGCTCGCGCGTGCCATTCGCCAGTTCGATGTTTCCGGAGCCGGTCCACTGGCCGGCCAGCCGCGCGAACGGCGCGGTGGCTTGCGCCAATGCCACACTTGCGGCGAAAATCAGGAATGTCGACGCCAAGGCCGCGCCGCGCATCGCCCTGTGTGTTGGATGGGATTGCACCGGCATCGAATTGGTCCGAAGCTTTACGCGCGGCGTCGCAAGCAAAGGCTTCGACTCGACAACCGCCTCGACAGTCCCAAGTTCCTTCTTGAAACTCGGGGCAGTCGCTGTGATTGTCAAGCCGTCCCTTTACTTATGCAGGTCTCATGACGATGAAAGCCGGAATTTGCGTCACGTTCGTTCTCGCACTGGTCGCCAGCACACCCGCGATGGCGGCGGGAGATAGGCTCGAGCTGCGGCCCGGCTTGATTTATGTCAGCGGCACGCCGCAGGAGCAGTCTGCGTGCAGCCCAGATGCCGCGAAATTTTGCAGCGATGTGATCCCCGACACATTCAGAGTGCTCGCCTGCCTGAAAGCGCATCGCGAAAAACTGAAGAAGGCCTGCCGGCAAGTTTTGGAGAATCACGGAGAGTAACCGCTGCGGCGCCCGCTATTGAATTACGCGAAAGTGGGGCGCGGGGTCGGCAGGAGAATCAGATACGACCCTCGCCGTTCCAGTTGCGGATCAAAAAGCAGAACCGCAGGCGCGCATTCGTGTTCCATTATACAGGGGACCCGGGTTATACTTTTTTGCCGGGAATTCGCGGGTTATGTCGTCGTTTTGGCAATTTCAGAAGTTAACGACGGCAGTCTGTTGCAGAGAATCGGGAGCCCCGGCGCGTGTTCGTCCGAACCATTGAAGCGTTGCGCAGGGTGCTGCCGCTGGCGGCGGCGTTAGCGCTTGCCGGCAACGGCGCTTTTGCCGATCAGCCGGCCGCGAACGGAGCGCCCGATCCGACCGGCGAATGGCTGGTGGCGAAACGCTACGCCACGATCAGGATCGCCAATTGCGATGGACGGCTGTGGGGAGTGGTCGCCTCGGAAATTCGCCCCAACGTCGATTTCAAGAATCCAGATCCCAAATTGCGGACCCGGCCGACCCTGGGCCTGCCGGTATTGCTGGCGATGAGTCCGGCCAAGCCCAATGAATGGGATGGACAGGTCTATAATTCGCTGGACGGGCATACCTACGACGCCAGCATCAGCATGGTGAACCCGAACACGCTGCGGGTCGAAGGCTGCTTCCTTGGCTTCCTGTGCGGCGGCGAAGATTGGACGCGCGTCGAGCCGCAAGAGCAGCCCGGCAATCCGCCGGGGCTCAACGTCGCGCCGCCCGGACAGCGTCCGCTCACCGGCGTCAATCCGTCTAACTCGGCCGACTATGTCTGTCTAAGTGTCTTCGGACCCGCGTGGCTTGCCCATCAGCGCGGGCTGAAATAGCACCGCCGCCGCCAGCGTACAGACCAGCGACAGCGCCAGCAGCTTGCCCATGCTGGAGGTTCCCGGATGTTGCGACAGCCACAGGCTGCCGAAGGCGGTCGCGGTCGTCAGCGCGCTCCAGATCACGGCGCGGGTCAGGCTCGATTGCAGCAGGTCGGTGTGGCCGGCGCGCCAGGCCATGATGTAATAAATCTTGAAGGCGACGCCGACGCCGAGCAGCAGCGGCAAGGCGATGATGTTGGCGAAATTCAGCGGCATGCCGATCAGCACGCAGACTTCCAGCGTCACCATGCCGGCGAGCAGCAGCGGCAGCAGCGTCAGCAGCACGTCGCCGAAGCGCCGCAAGACGATCCAGAGCAGGATGGCGATCGAGAACAGCGCGTAGGCGCCCGCTTGGAGAAAGGCGCGCACCACCGTCGTGCCGGATTCCAGAATGGATACCGGGCCGCCGATGGCGTTCGGATAGACGGCGAGGGTTGCGCGAGCAAAGGCACGCAGCACCTCGGTGTCGTTGGTATTGCCCCGGGGAGCGGCCTCGACGCGCGCGCGCCCGTCCGCCGTCACCCATTGCGCCTTGAGCGCCTGCGGCAGGTTGTTCCTGGTAATCCGTTCCGCATTCAATTCGCTGTGCAACTGGGCCAAATCTGCCTTGAGCAGAGCAATGAACGCCGCCTGCGTCTTGTCGCGCGCGTCCGCGTTGGCGTGCGCGAGCTTGACGCAATCGGCGGCCAAGCGCCTTGTCGCGTCGGCGCCCGGTCCTTTGTCGCCGCCGGCGAACTTGTTGAGCTGTTCGGCCAGCCCATTCAGCGCGGCGATGTTTTCAGCATCGGATGGCGGTTTCGACGGCTCCTTCTCCAGGATCGGGCTCATGTCCTCGGCAAAGGCCTTGATCAGCTCGAGCTTCTTGTCCTGATCCTCGGGCACAAAACTCAGAAGCGTCATCGTGCTCAGCACCTGCGGCAGTTTTTGCAGGCGCGTGGCGGCCGCCGCTGCGTCGTCGAGAGACGGCATGATCACATTGATCGAGTTGATGCCGACCTGGGGACTATTGCCGAGATCGAGCAGGGTCGAGATCGATTCAGTCCGCGGGTTGCGCAGGTGGATCGGATCGAAGTCGAAGGTCAGGAAGTAAAGGAGCGGCGCCCCGATCACGGCGACCGCGACCGTCCCGACGATTACCGGCACGCGCTGCTTTTGCAGGAAGCGATCGACCGGCGCCAGCACGCGATAGCCGACGGGCTCCGGCTCGCCGGCCGGATTGAGCACGGTGATCAGCGCCGGCAGCAGCGTGATGCTGGTCAGATAGGCGATCAGCATGCCGACGCCGGCGATCTGCCCGAGTTCGGACACGCCGAGATAGGCGGTTGGCAGGAACGAGAAAAATCCGGCCGCCACCGCCGCGGCCGCGAGCGTCAATGGCACGCCGACTTTTTTTGCCGCCTGCGCCAGCGCCGGACGAAGCTCGGGAACCAAATGCCGCTCGGCGCGATAGCGCACCGAAAACTGGATGGCGAAATCGACGCCCAGGCCGACAAACAACACCGCGAAGGCGACCGATATCAAATTCAGCGCGCCGACCGTCATCAAGCCGAGCGCCGCGGTGATTGCGAGTCCGACGAAGAGATTGATGAAGACGGCGGCGATCAACCGCGCCGACTTCAGGGCGAGCCACAGAATGACCAGCACGACGATGACCGTGCTGACGGTATTGACCACGGCGCCCTGCTGCACGGTCGCAAACTCCTCGTCGGCCATCGGCACCGAGCCGGTCAGCCGCACACGCGCCTGATATTTTGCCGCGAGCTGCAACTCGCTGGCGGCCTGCCGGATGGCATCGCTCGATGCCTCCCCGGGTTTGAGCGCCGAGAAATTCAACACCGGGCGCACGTCGATGATGCGGCGCAGGTCGTCAGGCGTCGGCTTGCCGCCGCTCAACATTTCCTGCCAGGAAAATGCCGCCGGCCGGCCGGCGAGCGCGTCCTCGATCGTCGTTGCGGCCATCGACAGCGGGCGCACCAGCCCGTCGAGCGTGACCATATGGTTTTGCACGCCGACGAGTCCGAGCGACATCGCTCGCGTGAGGCCGCGCAGGCTGGGGTCGCCGGCAAGCGTGCTGATCAACGGCGCCGCCTGCGTCAGCCCTTCGGTCAGGCTGGCAACGCGGTCGGCCGGTTGAAACAGCAATCCATTGCGCAGGAAAAAATCGCTGCCGCCCATGTCCTCGATCGATCGGAATAAATCCCTATGCTGCGCCAGCCGCTGCACGAGCTCGGCGCTGGCGATCGAGGCCAGTTCCGCCGTGGGCGCGTCGACAACCACCAGCGTCGACTCGAAATGGCCGGGAAAGGCCTTATCGATGGCCGCTTCCCGCTGGCGCCAGTCGAGATCTGGGGAAATCAGCTTGTTGATGTCGGTGCTGATGGCGAAATGACGGGTCGAATAGACCCCCGAAGCCAGGCCCGCCAACAGGGCCAAGGCTATGATCGGCCAAGGGAATCGGGTACAGACCCGGACGATGGCGGTGATGGTGGCCTCAAGCATTGGCAATCCTGCTGTCAGGCCGGGTCATACATAGGGACTCGCCGGGACGGCAAATTCAAAATATTAAAAAGGGAACTTTTGCGCAGGTGGCAGATTAACGTTGACTGAGAACCTCCGGCGAAACGCGAGCGAGGTCCGCAGGGGCGGCGACCAAGATTTTCCCGGGGGTTCCGCCATATGCATCAGCCTCCAAGTTTGGTGTTGAAGGGGTAATGACGCATGACGGCTCCCAATGGGGAATTCCTGACCAATCCGGCCCAACCGCTTCTCGACTCCATCACGAGCCCCGCCGATTTACGGCAGATTAATTCGCGGCACCTGCAACAGGTCGCCGACGAGTTGCGGGCTGAGACCATCAGCGCGGTGGCCGTCACCGGCGGCCACCTCGGCGCCAGTCTCGGCGTCGTCGAACTGACGGTGGCCCTGCATTACGTCTTTAATACGCCGGACGACAAGTTGATCTGGGACGTCGGGCATCAGGCCTATCCGCACAAGATCCTGACCGGCCGCCGCGGTCGCATCCGCACCTTGCGCAGCGGCGGTGGGCTGTCCGGTTTCACCAAGAGAGCGGAGAGCGAATACGATTGTTTTGGAGCGGCGCATTCTTCGACCTCGATTTCGGCCGGCCTCGGCATGGCGGTGGCGCGCGACCTCGCCGGCGAGCGGCACAACGTGGTCTGCGTCATCGGCGACGGCGCCATCTCCGCCGGCATGGCCTACGAGGCAATGAACAATGCCGGCGCCATGAACCGGCGCCTCATCGTCATTCTGAACGACAATGAAATGTCGATTGCGCCCCCGGTTGGCGCCATGTCGAACTATCTGAGCCGGCTGCTGTCCAGCCCGACCTTCATGACGTTGCGCGACATCGGCAAGCAATTTGCCGACCGGCTGCCGAAATTCATCAAGGACAAGGCCGCACTCGCCGAGGAACTGGCGCGCGGCTTCGTTACCGGCGGCACGCTGTTCGAAGAGCTCGGCTTCTATTATGTCGGCATCGTCGACGGCCACGATCTCGGCCAGCTCGTGCCGGTGCTGGAGAACGTTCGCGACGCCGACAACGGGCCGATCCTCATTCACGTGCGCACGCAGAAGGGCAAGGGGTACGCTCCGGCCGAAGCGTCGCAAGACAAATATCACGGCGTCGTCAAATTCGACGTGGCCACCGGCAAGCAGCAGAAGGCGGTCTCCAACGCGCCGTCCTACACCAAGGTCTTCGGCGAAGCGCTGGTCAAGGAGGCAGAGAAGGACAAGCGCATCGTCGCCATCACCGCGGCGATGCCGTCGGGCACCGGCGTCGATATCTTCGGCAAGGCGTTTCCCGACCGCACGTTCGACGTCGGCATTGCCGAGCAGCACGCGGTGACCTTCGCGGCGGGCCTGGCGACGCAGGGCTACAAGCCGTTCGTCGCGATCTATTCGACGTTTCTGCAGCGCGCCTACGATCAGGTCGTGCACGACGTGGCGATCCAGCGGCTGCCGGTGCGCTTCTGCATGGATCGCGCCGGCCTGGTCGGCGCCGACGGGCCGACGCATGCCGGCTCCTTCGATCTTGCCTATCTCGGTTGTCTGCCGGGCTTCGTCATCATGGCGGCGGCCGACGAGGCCGAACTCGTCCACATGGTGGCGACGGCGTCGGCGATCGACGATCGGCCGTCCGCCCTGCGCTATCCGCGCGGCGACGGCGTCGGCGTCGAAATGCCGCCA
>DATJYA010000134.1:0-2726 GCA_035499835.1 Pseudolabrys sp. | reverse complement strand
AAGTTCACGCTGTTCTACGCGCTGTGCGGACTTTACGACGTTGCGCGCAACAAGCCGCTCGACTGGTTCGTGCTGCGGCAATATTTCCTCGGCAACGGCGTGCCGACATGGGCGCTGGCGCCGTTCAACATCCTGCTCGACATCCTGACGCTGCCTTTCATCAACAAAGGCGTCTATCGGCTCGAAGACCTGCCGGCACCGTACCGCGCCGAAGTCGAGCGGCTGATCGACGTCGCCAAGAAGGAGAACCTGGTCGGCCAGCTCGAGGCGCGCATCAAGGAACTCGAGCGCACCATGATCTTCTTCAAGTGGTACGGCGAGAACATCGACACGTTTCTCAAGACGCCGGCGTTCCACCAGCGCTGGGACTACATCCAGACCATCGGGGTTTCGGTGTTCAACAAGAAGGTCTCGACCTCGAAGCATTTCGGGCCGATCCGGCCGACGCTGCGCGTGCTCTATAACCTCAACGACATCGATGACCATTCCGCTTATATCGTGGTTGGCGACAAGGTGAGCTATTGGAAAGAGAACAAGCTGTTCATCTTCGACGACACGCTGATGCACCAGTCGTTCAACGAGTCCGACAAGATTCGCTATTGCCTGTTTGTCGACATGCTGCGGCCGTCATTGTTTCCCGGCCTGTTACGTCCATTTGTTAAACTCGTGCACTTCTTCTTCCAGAGCGCGAACTTCATCTTCTACAAGAAATGGAAAGTCATTCAGTAGCGGTGCCCACGCGCCGCCCGGCCTTCTGGCTGAGTGCACTGCTTGACGCGGCGGTGGGCTCGCACAGGCGGGCGTGCGCCTTTCTTGTCGCCGTCTGCCTGCTCGCCTTCCTGCCCGGCTTCTTCCAGATTCCGCCGGTCGACCGCGACGAAGCGCGCTTTGCCCAGGCGACCAAGCAGATGGTGGAGAGCGGCGACTTTGTCGACATCCGCTTCCAGGACGAGGTGCGCTACAAGAAGCCGGTCGGCATCTACTGGCTGCAGGCTGCGGCGGTCGAAGCCGGGCGGACGCTCGGGGTGGCCCAAGCCGACACCACCATCTGGCTATACCGGCTGCCCTCGCTCGGCGGCGCGATCTTTGGAGTGCTGCTGAGTTATTGGGCGGCGCTCGCCTTTGTTGGCCGCCGCGCCGCGTTGCTGACGGCCTTGATGATGGCAGGCTCGCTCGTGCTCGGCGTCGAAGCGCGGCTTGCCAAGACCGACGCGGTGTTGCTCGCCTGTTCGGTCGGCGCCATGGGCGCCATGGCGCGCATTTACCTGACGCAGCGCCGCGCGCCGGACACGGCGGCGGGCTGGCCGTTGCCGGCGATCCTGTGGACGGCAATCGCCGCCGGCGTGCTCATCAAGGGGCCGCTGATCCTGATGTTCGTTGGCTTGACCGCGATCACGCTGTCGATTGCCGATCGCTCCGCGCGCTGGATTTGGGAACTGCGGCCGTTCAGCGGCATCCTCTGGATGCTGCTTCTGGTGCTGCCCTGGTTTATCGCCATCGCGCTGCGCTCCGGCGGCAGCTTTTTCGAGCAGGCGATCGGCCACGACATGCTGGCCAAGGTGGCGAGCAATCAGGAGGCCCATGGCGCGCCGCCCGGATATTATGTCCTGCTGTTCTGGCTGACGTTCTGGCCCGGTTCGGTGCTCGCTGGGCTGGCCGCGCCGGCGGTCTGGCGGATGCGGCGCGAGCCGGCCACGCAGTTCCTGCTTGCCTGGCTCGTGCCGTCCTGGCTCGTGTTCGAGGCGGTGATCACCAAGCTGCCGCACTATGTGCTGCCGCTTTATCCGGCGGTCGCCATTCTCATCGCCGGCGTTGTCGAAAGAGGCGCGCTCGTCGATGCGCGCTGGCTTGTGCGCGGGACCGTCGGCTGGTTTGTGTTCCCGGGGCTTATCGCCGTCGCGCTGCCGGTCGTCTTTATCACGGTCGGCCATGACCTCGGCATCATTGCCTGGCCCTTTGCGGCGGCAGCGGTGATCTTCGGGCTGTTCGCCTGGTGGCTCTATGACGTCGACGGCCCCGAGGCCGCGCTGTTGCGCGGAACGGTGGCCTCGGTGCTTGTCGCCGTCACCGTTTACGCGGTGATGCTGCCGTCGCTGCCGTCCTTGTTTCCCAGCGCCCAGATTGCCGACACGGTGAGCGCCGCCGGCTGTGCCGACCCGCAGGTCGCCTCTACGGGCTATTACCAGGAGCCGAGTCTGGTATTCCTCGCCGGCACCGATACGCGGTTCACCGACGGCGCCGGCGCCGCGCAGTTCCTCAACGGCGGCCCCTGCCGGTTTGCACTCATCGACGCGCATGGCGAGCGCAATTTTGTGCAGCGCGCCGATGCGATCGGACTGCGCTATGCGCTGAGCGCGCGCATCGACGGCTTCAATTTCAGCATCGGCAAGCCGGTTGCGCTGACGGTGTTTCGTTCGACGGGCGCGCCATGACCGTCGCGACCGAGCCTTCCGTGGTCCAATCAGCGCCGCGCCGCTGCCTCACAACGATCGAGGCCGCGATTACGATCCTGGTCCGGCCGGCGCGCGGCAATGTGCGCGATGCGTCGACGCGGTTTTTGCCGGTCACCTGGCAGCAGTTCGGCGTTGCCGCCGGTGCCGTATTGGCGGTCTTTTTCTTTGTGATGATTTTCGTCGATGCCGCGGCCATCCGCGGCGTCGCGCATCTGCCGCGCTGGCTCGTCTGGTTCTTCGATCAGATCACCGATTACGGCAAATCGGGCTGGT
>DATJYA010000133.1:0-2950 GCA_035499835.1 Pseudolabrys sp. | reverse complement strand
GTGGCACAACGCCTGGATGGCGCGGCATGGCCGCGAGATCGCGGCGGAAATGCGCGACATCGGCACGGCAGTCAGCGAAGGCGCGAAGCCGCTGACGGCGCTGGCGATCGTGGTCGGACTGGCGGTGCTGCGCGAAGGCTCGGAGGTGGTGCTGTTCCTCTACGGCATTTTTGCCTCGGGCACTTCGGGTGCGTCGCTGCTTTTTGGCGGTCTGCTTGGCGTTGCCGCCGGCGCGGCCTTCTCGGCACTCACCTATTTCGGACTGCTGGCGATCCCTACCCGCTACATTTTCTCGGTAACGAGCTGGCTGATCGCGCTGCTTGCCGCCGGCATGGCGGCGCAGTCGGTGCAATTCCTCAACAATGCCGGCATAGCGGTAGTGCTCGACCGCACAGTCTGGGATACGTCGTGGCTGTTGTCGGAAGGCAGCATCTTCGGCCGCCTGCTGCATACGCTGATCGGCTATACCGAGCGGCCTACCGAATTGCAGTTGCTCACCTATATCGCGATCCTGATTGTGATGTGGCTGCTGATGCGCATCGCGCGTCCGGCGCCGCGGCGACACATGGCGGCGGCCGAGTAAGTCTTCAACGCCGCCCTCCGTCCAAAAAGGCGCCTTAGCGTCGTCTTTCGCCCAAAAGGCGCTTCAGCGCCGTCTGCCACCGAGAGCCGCAAAGGCCATATCCGGCGCCTTGTCGATCAGCTTCAGGAGCGCGCGGGCCGGCCCGCGCGGGTGGCGCTTGCCCTGCTCCCAGTTGCGCACGGTTTCGATCGGCACCTCGATGCTCTGGGCGAATGCGGCCTGCGTGAGGCCGCAACGTGTGCGCACCTGGCGCACAAACTGCGCCGGATCGGAGTGATCCATGGTCTTTTCGCTGCCGTCGGGCAGGATTTCCACGATCCGCCCATCGGCCTTCAGCCGCACTCGCATCATTGGCTTTTCCCCATCGCTGGTGGAGTCGGCCAATGCCCTACCTGATTCGCGGCGGGCAAACGTTAATGCAGGCGGCTACCTCGTCTTCTCGAAAATCTCCCGGCCGATCAGCATGCGGCGGATTTCGCTCGTTCCCGCCCCGATCTCGTAGAGCTTGGCGTCGCGCAGCAGGCGGCCGGTGGAGAAATCGTTGATATAGCCGTTGCCGCCGAGGCACTGGATTGCCTCCAGCGCCATCCAGGTGGCGCGCTCGGCCGCATAGAGAATGGCGCCGGCGGCATCCTCGCGCGTGGTGCGACCCTCGTCGCAGGCCCGCGCCACGGCATAGACGTAGGATTTGGCCGAATTCATCGTCACATACATGTCGGCGAGCTTGGCCTGTACCAGTTGGAAGCGGCCGATGGCCTGGCCGAATTGCTGGCGCTCATGCACATACGGGATCACCACGTCCATGCAGGCCTGCATGATGCCCAATGGACCGGCGGCAAGCACCACGCGCTCGTAGTCGAGGCCCGACATCAGCACATTGACGCCGTTGCCGACGGCGCCGAGCACATTCTCCGCCGGTACCTCGCAATCGGTAAACACCAGCTCCGAAGTATCGGAGCCGCGCATGCCGAGCTTGTCTAGCTTCTGCGCCGGAGCGAAACCCTTCATGCCGTTCTCGACGATGAATGCGGTGATGCCGCGGGCGCCGGCGGTGGGATCGGTCTTGGCATAGATCACCAGCGTATCGGCCACCGGCCCGTTGGTGACCCACATTTTCGAGCCGTTGAGCACGTAGCGATCGCCCTTCTTGTCGGCGCGGGTGCGCATCGACACCACGTCCGAGCCCGCTCCCGGCTCCGACATGGCCAGCGCGCCGACATGGTCGCCGGAAATCAGTTTGGGCAGATATTTGCGTTTCTGCGCCTCGCTGCCGTTGCGACGGAGCTGGTTTACGCAGAGATTGGAATGCGCGCCATAGGACAGGCCGATTGCCGCGGAGGCGCGCGAAACCTCCTCCATTGCCACGCAATGTGCGAGATAGCCGAGCCCTGAGCCGCCGTATTCCTCCTCCACGGTGATGCCGTGCAGGCCGAGCGCACCCATCTCCGGCCACAGGTCGCGGGGAAATATGTTGCTACGATCGATCTCATCGGCGCGCGGCGCGATGCGGTCCTGGGCAAAGCCGTTGACCGTCTTGCGCAGCATGTCGACGTCTTCGCCGAGGCCGAAATCGAACCCCGCCCAGGCGTTGGGGATGCTCATTGCCGCCCTCCCGCATCGTAATTTTTATGCGGCCAACTCTATAAGGCGCGACTGCGGATGTCAGGCTTGTTCAGGCGCTGAGCCTTGCGGGGCGCGGCAGCGGGCGCGCCGGCTTCGCCGGCTTAAGCAAGCGGTCGATGGCCGCGGCCGGGACCGGCTTGCCGAACAGGAAACCCTGCATTTCGTCGCAGCCGGCGAGCCGCAGCAGCACCCGCTGCTCCTCGGTCTCCACCCCTTCGACCAGAACGCCGACGCCGAGCGCGCGGCCGAGCGCCACCATCGCCTGGATGATCACGCTGCCATTGGCGGAGCGGCCGAGCGTGGAAACGAAACTTTTGTCGATCTTTAATTTATCGAAGGGAAACCGCTGCAGATAACCGAGGTTGGAATAGCCGGAACCGAAGTCATCGAGCGCAATGCGCACACCGAGCGCACGCAATTCCGCGATCCGCTCGACCACGTCATCGGGATTGTCGATGAGCACACCCTCGGTGACCTCCAGCATCAGCCGCCGCGGCTCGATGCCGGTCTCCTTGAGCGCCGCGCGCACCGTCCCGACGATCGAGCGATTGCGCAACTGCAATGGCGACAGATTGACTGAGAGATAGAGACTGGGCCAGCGCCTGGCTTCGCCCAGCGCGCGGCGCAGCACGAAGGCGCCGAGCGCATCCATCAGGCCCATCTGCTCGGCCACCGGGATGAACGTTGCCGGCGCGATCGGGCCGCGCGAGGGATGATGCCAACGCAGCAACGCTTCGACGCCGA
>DATJYA010000132.1:0-2332 GCA_035499835.1 Pseudolabrys sp. | reverse complement strand
TCGAGCGCATCGAGATCGCACTCAACGGCGCCAAGGAATTGCAGACCGCGGTGAAGGCCGGCGACGCCAAGGTGGCGCAAGGCGCCTGGATCAAGTCGCGCAAGGGCTGGGAAGCCGCCGAGCCGATCACCGGCGAGTTCTTCCCCAAGCTCGACGAGGCGATCGACGCCTGGCCCGATGCCAAGCAAGGCTATCACGCGATCGAAGCGCCCTTGTTCGCCGGCAAGCTCGATGGACTCGCCGCGCCCGTGGACAGACTGGTCGCCGACCTTGCCGAATTCGACAAGCAACTGAGCGCGCCGGAGTTCAGGTTCGAGGCGCAGGGCCTGCTCAACGGCATCACCAAGCTCGCCTACGAGATCGGCGAGAACAAATCCAAGGGCGGTGAATCGCGTTATGCGGGGACTTCGGTCAACGACATATACGAGAACAACGAAGGCATCGAGGCCGTTTACAAGCTGGTGTTTTCCGGCGCCGTGAAGGCGCGCGACCCCAAGCTCGACAAGCGGATCCTCGATAAGATCGAAGAGGTCGAGGATTTCGTCAAGGACAAGGACCTCAAGAGCGTCAATGCGGCCGGGCTCAACAAGGCCGGTGAGGAGCTTGCCGTGCTGCTGCAGGCCGCGGCGCCGAAGCTCAAGCTGAAAAAGCCGGCGGTGGGCGAGTAAATTCCGATGTCTCGTCCGCTCTGCACACGAATGGCGTTGGCAGCATGCGTCGCCGTCCCGCTGCTCCTCGGCGCCGGGGCCAGGTCGACGCCGATCACCACCAAGGAAGGCGTGCTGCCGTCCGGCACCGAGCTCAACGAGGAGCCGCTCGATCAGCCGAACGAGCTGTTCGCCTCCGAGCTTGCCGGCGGAAAGCGCTCTTACCTGCTCAATCTCGGCGATCTCCTGTTCTCCTCGCCGGCGATTTTCGGCGGCGTGGCGCGGCAGGCCGGCATTTCGTGCGAGACCTGCCACCAGCAGGGCCACAACAATCCCAGGCTGTTCGTGCCCGGCCTGTCGAGCCGGCCCGGCACCTTCGACACCACCGGCGCGCTGTTCAACGCCAAGGCCGACAACGGCGTGTTCGATCCGGTGACGCCGCCAAGCCTGCGCGGCGCCAAGTATCTCGCGCCCTACGGCCACGACGGCCGATTTGCCTCGCTGCGCGATTTCGTGCGCAATGTCGTCGTCAATGAGTTCGCCGGGCCGGAACCCTCGCCACAGGTGCTCGACGCGCTGGTCGCCTATATCCAGGAAATCTCCTTCCTGCCCAATCCGAAGCTCACGGCCGGCGGGCATTTGAGCGCCGAAGCCTCCGACGCCGCGCGCCGCGGCGAGATGCTCTTCGTCAAACCGTTCCGCCGCGATGCCGCAATGAGCTGCGCCGGCTGCCATCAACCGAGCGGCGCCTTCGTCGACCACCAGGTGCATGACGTCGGCACCGGCGGCCGGTTCAAGACGCCGACACTGGTCAACGCCAATTTCAACGCGCCCTATTTCCACGACGGCCGCTTCGATAATTACGGCGACGTGGTCGGCTATTTCGACCGCCGTTTCGATCTCGGCCTGAGCGAAGGCGAGCGTGCCGATCTCGTCGCCTATCTCGATGCCGTCGGCGACGCCAAGGAGCCGACCGTCCGCAATACCGTGCAGGCCGGCCTCGACGAAATCGCCGCTTTCGTCAGCGTGCTCGACACTGCCATCCCGGCGCATAATCAGGACGTCATTGCGCTCACCGTGAACGAGGTCGGCGGCGAATGGCGCGAGCTTGGCGAGAACTTCCCCGACCGCTCGGATACCAGCGTCAGCGGCGGCCTTGCCGAGCGGTTGCGCGCGCGCGCGGCGGTGCGCGGGTTGGTGCTGACGTTGCGGCAGATCGAGATGGCATCGGCGGAGGGAGATTACGATCAGGCGGCGCAGGCTTTTGCCGACTACCGCCAGCAGGTCGCGGTCGCGACCGGCGAACTCAAAATGGCGGAGCCGTGGTCGCTGCTCAATCCCGCGATCCGCGACGCGCATTTCGCCGCGCTGAAACAGCTTGCCGATCTGGCGGTGAAATGACGGCTTTACCCGATACGGAGCAATGTTATAACGTAACGCATCGAGGGCAATTCATGCGGGGCGGCAAGCGTAAAATGAGTGGGAATCGACGACTTTTCCTGGCCACGGCCGCCGCCGTGGCCGCCCTATCCGGCAGTGCGCAAGCCGCGGACAAAGCCAAGCCGCCGCCGTCGATCTGGGACCAGGACACGCTGACCGGCGACTGGGGCGGCGCGCGCACCGCGCTTCACGACAAGGGCATCGACGTCACCATCAATTACATCAACGAGATCCTCGGCGTCGTC
>DATJYA010000131.1:0-7793 GCA_035499835.1 Pseudolabrys sp. | reverse complement strand
GGATGCGCAACGATCTTTTTGGCTGAGCGCTTCGAATTGGACATCAGGAATCAGGGCAACCGGTTTGCGGATCCTCTTTCGGCCATCAAGCGCGCGCTGGCGGACCTCGTCCCCAAAGCGCTGCAAAAGCTGCTCGCCACGAGCGCCCGAGCGCGCGCCGATATGCGTCGCAATCGCACCGCGATCGAAAAGGATCTGCTCCAGGGCCATGCCAGGCACACCACGAAAAACGATGACGACCTCCCAATGATGGGATGACAGGGACAGCAATCATGGCCAGCGACAGAAATCGATCCTCCGGCTTTTCGCGCGTTCAAGTATCTTCAATCGCAAACGACTCGCGCGCGTCTTCATCGGCGCCCGAACGTTCCCCGGCGTGGGCGGAGATCACAGCGCGCATTGGGCGTTGGTGCGCCGAAAGCGCAAAGCGCGCGCTCCCGGCGATTTTTGTCGCCGCGATGTTCCTTATGCTGGTGGCGGCGACGATCGCCATTCGCTTCGTCATCTGGGCCAACTTCCTTCGCCACTAATTCACCCCAAAGGAGACGGCGTCATGAGACAGATCGAGCATTCCTCGCCAGCGCGCTCACCGCTTTACTTCATCGGCAGAAATGCGCGCGGAAATTGGGTGGTCCAGGACCAGGGCGGCGTGCGCGGCGGCCTCTTCATCGACCGCAACGAAGCGCTCCGCTTCGCCATGTTTGAAAACGGCAACCACCCGCAAGCCGTGATCATGGTGCCGGGCATTTTCGAGCTCGATATCAACTCCAGGCAAGCCACGGATGCTGCGGCCAACGGCCCCAAGCACCGCGCGGCCTGACCGCACCGTTCGCTTGGGGCCGGATATGTTTGCCATTGGGCGGCACGTATCGAAACTCTCGGGTTATTCCCCCGCAATCCCGACGCCTTTCCGGGACAATGACAGCGTCGATATCGCATCGCTCGAACGGTTTTGCGACCGGCAAATTCTCGAGGGCGCCAACGCCCTCATTGTCTGCGGAACGACCGGTGAAGCGCCGACACTTACTCCCGCCGAACACCGCAAAATCGTCAGCACTGCCGTCCAGGTTTCACATGGCCGCGTGCCGGTGATCGCCGGAGCCGGATCGAATTCGACGTCGCACGCGATCGCCTTGACCCAAGACGCCGAGGCGGCCGGCGCCGATGCGGTCCTCTCCGTGACCCCTTATTACAACAAACCGGTGCAGGCAGGGCTCTATGCCCATTTCCACGCCATCGCCGGCGCCTCGAGCCTGCCGATCATACTCTACGACGTTCCTGCCCGAACGGGGTGCCGCCTCGCCGATGAGACAATCGCTCGGCTGGCCGAATCGCCGCAAATTGTCGGACTGAAAGATGCGACCGGCGACGTCGCCCGGCTGGCGAAATTGCGTCCATTGGTCGGCGCGAATTTTCGATTGCTGTCAGGCGACGATGCGACGGCGCTGGCTTTCTTTACGCAGGGAGGCGACGGCTGCATCTCGGTCACGTCGAATGTCGCGCCAGGTCTGTGCCGCAATATGTTCCTGACGTGCCGGCAGGGCCAGATTTCCCGGGCCCAGCGCTTGGCCGACCCGGTCATGCGACTGACCGCGGCTTTGTTTCGGGAGACCAATCCGGCCCCGGTCAAATACGCGTTGAGCCGTCTCGGACTGATGTCCGCCCAAGTCCGCCTGCCCTTGGTGGGGATCGGGCCCGATGCGACGAACGCCATCGATGCCATTCTCGCGCAGCTTTACGACGCTTATTCGGATTATCTTGTCGGCAAACCGGTTGAATTCGCCGTTCCTCGCCTTCGCGCCTAGACGCGCCGCCCCTCACGGGTTTGCTTGCATGACCGGGGCTGCGACCTCAGGCCCGGTCGCGGACGACACATGGCCGATACTACGACGGCGACGCCCGCCTGGCCGGTTGCGACTTCATCCTGCTGGAATCGTCGTTCGAATGGGTCCGTTTGCGCGACGTTTCGCTGGACGGCTGCATTCGGCGGGTTTACTGGGTGTGTCAGGGGCGTCGAAGCACGATCAGACCAAGCGGCAGGCTTGAGCGAATCCCTCTAGTTTCTGTTGAAGTCCAGGCGCCGCCGTCTATGACGCGAGCGCTCCAATCCAAGAGTGCCAATCCTGGAATAGCCGGCGCATGCGCGGAAGCATCCCAATTTCGGTGGAAAAGGCCGGACGCGGCGCGGCGCGTTGGGATCTCGTAGCCATCTTGCTGACGTTCGGATTGCTGGTGTTCCTGGCCGAAGCCAGCCGCAATCTGCTGCAACCCTTGTCGGAATTGCAGCAGATTCCGGTGTCGCTGGCGCCGGTAAATTTGCCGGAATATGCCGCGCGCACTACTTTGCGCATGCTGTTTGCGCTGCTGCTGTCGCTGCTGTTTACGTTTACCTACGCGACCTTCGCCGCGAAAAGCCGGCGCGCCGAACGGCTGCTGGTGCCGCTGCTTGACATTCTCCAATCGGTACCGATCCTCGGCTTCATCTCGGTCACGGTCGTTTTTTTCATGTCGCTGGCGCCCGGCCGCGTGCTTGGCGCCGAATTCGCCGCAGTCTTTGCGATCTTTACCAGCCAAGCCTGGAATATGGCGTTCAGCTTTTACCAATCGCTGCGCACAGTGCCGGTCGAATTGGTGGAAGCGTCGCGCACATTTCGGCTGTCGCCGTGGATGCAGTTTTGGCGCGTGGAAGTGCCCTTCGCCATGCCACAGCTGATCTGGAACATGATGGTGTCGATGTCGGGCAGCTGGTTTTTCGTGGTGGCGTCGGAGGCAATCAGCGTCGGCAACACCACCGTCACGCTACCCGGAATCGGCTCTTATATCGCACTCGCGATCGAGCAAAAGAACCTCGGCGCCGTGGCCTGGGCGATCGGAACGATGCTGGTGGTCATTCTGCTTTATGACCAGTTGCTGTTTCGTCCTCTCGTTGCCTGGGCGGACCGCTTTCGCTTCGAGCAGCAGCACGGCGTCGCGCCGCCACGATCCTGGGTTCTCGACGTTTTGCGGCGTTCCCGCGTTGTCGCAATCCTTGCAGAACCTGCGGCAAGGTTGTGGAACCGAAGCTACCGGCTGTCGGTGTCTAGACAGGGACCCAAAGCTGACGCTGCAAGGGCGAATAACCGCTCCCGCTGGGGCGGATACTTGTGGAGCAGCTTCCTTGCAACGGCGACAGCGCTCGCGCTCTGGCAAGTCGGACGCTTCATTTTAACGAGTATCTCGCCCGCTGAGATTGCCGCTGCAATGGCATACGGGCTGGCAACGCTCATCCGCGTCATCGTTCTCATCGTGCTCGCCAGCGCAATCTGGGTGCCGATCGGCGTGATCGTCGGCACCAGACCGCGCTACGCCGGCATTATTCAGCCGGTGGCGCAGTTCCTGGCGGCGTTCCCCGCCAACGTCCTATTTCCAATCGCGGTGTCGGCCATCGTCGCGTTCCATCTGAGCCCGAATATCTGGTTGAGTCCTTTGATGATCCTGGGCACCCAGTGGTACATTCTTTTCAATGTGGTCGCTGGCGCCGCCGCGCTGCCGTCGGAATTGCGTGATGTCGGCACCAATCTGCAATGCCGCGGCTGGCTGTGGTGGAGAAAGATCGCCCTGCCGGCCGTATTTCCCTATTACGTCACCGGGGCGATTACCGCGTCCGGCGGCTCATGGAACGCCAGCATCGTGGCCGAGGTCGCGTCCTGGGGCGACACCAAGCTGCAGGCGACTGGGCTTGGCGCGTATATCGCCCGCGCCACCGAGGCCGGCGACATGCATCGCATCGTCCTTGGCATTGCGGTGATGAGCTTTTACGTGGTCGTGATCAATCGCGCGTTCTGGCGGCCGCTTTACTGGTTTGCCGAACGAAAGTGCCGCCTCGGCTGAAAGAGTATTAGCAATGGATCAAGCCGCCTTGCTCGATGTCCGGTCCGTTCGTCAGGCTTTCCCCAAGCCCGATGGCGAAAATCTCATTGTCCTCGACGATATCAATTTGTCGCTTGCCGAAGGCCAGATCGTCGGCCTGTTGGGGCGGTCGGGATCGGGCAAGTCCACGTTGCTTCGTTTGATTTCCGGGCTCGCGCGGCCGACGGCCGGCAGCATCATGTACCGCGGTCACCCCGTCGTCGGGCCCGCGCCGGGCATCGCGATGGTCTTTCAATCCTTCGCGCTTTTTCCATGGTTGACGGTTCTCGAAAACGTCGAGCTTGGTCTGGAAGCGCTCGGACTTCCGGAGGCGGAAATCCGCAAACGCGCACTTGCGGGCATCGACCTGATCGGCCTCGACGGCTACGAATCCGCATACCCGCGCGAATTATCCGGCGGCATGCGCCAGCGTGTCGGTTTTGCCCGCGCGCTTGTCGTCCATCCCAATATTCTGCTCATGGACGAGCCTTTTTCGGCGCTTGACGTGCTCACAGCCGAAACCCTGCGCACCGACTTTCTCGAATTGTGGGGGGACGGCCGGTTGCCGATCAAAGGCGTGATCCTCGTGACCCATAACATCGAGGAAGCGGTTTTGATGTGCGACCGCATCCTCGTATTCTCGAGAAATCCCGGCCACATCATCGAAGAAATAAAGGTTCCCTTGCGGCAGCCGCGTAGCCGGCTGGAACCGGCGTTCCGCGATCTCGTCGAGCACATTTATGTGGCCTTGACGGCGCACGCCGGCCCGAGCGCCCCGCGCACGACTCAAATATACAGTGCCGGCATTGATACGGTCCTGCCACGCATTTCGGCCAATGCGCTCGCCGGTCTCCTCGAGACGATCGCCGGCGCACCCTACAACGGCAAGGCCGACCTGCCGATCATCGCAAGCTCGTTGCAGATGGAAGTTGACGACCTTTTCCCAATTGCGGAGGCGCTGCAGCTCTTGCGGTTTGCCGAAATCGAGGGCGGCGACATTCGGCTGACGGACGCCGGCAGGCAATTTGCCGAAGCCGCCGTGGACGATCGGAAAAAGCTGTTTGCGCGCCAATTGCTGACATACGTGCCGCTGGCAAATCATATCCGCCGGGTCCTGCAAGAACGTGCTTCGCATTCGGCATCGAAGAGCCGGTTCCTGGACGAGCTCGAGGATCATATGACGACGGAATCCGCCGAACAGACATTGCGAGCGGTCGTAGCCTGGGCCCGCTTTGCCGAAGCCTTCGCCTATGACGATCGGTCTGAAGCTTTCAGCCTCGACAACCCGACTTAGCGATGCGTCGAGACAATTCGCGCGCTCCCGCATCGGAGGCGCCGCGGAATCTCCGAGATCGATTCCGGCGTAATTTTTCCGCCATTCTCAGCCTCCGCACAGCGACGCGAATTTGGACGTGTGGCTGACCTGCCTGCGCCCAAAGGCGGGTCGATTGGCGGATCCCCATATCCGCTTTGTCCCAGGGCCGGACCCAACCTCCGATTAGAATTAACGGACGCGCTGCGACGTCCCCATCGCCTTCGCGACCAGATTTCGGCGTACGTCGCCTCGTCCTTAACCTTACTTAGTGAGGTAATCGAGCGGATTACGTGGCCGGCGCGGCAAAGCGCGACTAGAGATACCGGCACGGCGCCGTGCAAAAGATAATTTTCCGGTTGGAACCGATGTATCCGTTGCTTCCACGATTGCTCCCGACAATTCGACGTTTCTGCGATGCTCGGCGCGGCAATGTCTCGCTGACTTTTGCATTGACCGCTATTCCGCTGATCTGCTGCGTCGGCGCAGCCATCGACTATAGCCATTCGAATTCGGTCAAGGCCGATTTTCAGGCGGCACTTGATTCCACCGCGCTAAGGCTCTCGAAGGAAGCGGCTTCGGCCACATCCGCACAGTTGCAGGCGGACGCGGTGAAATATTTCACCGCGGCATTCAATCGGCCGGAGGTCAAGGATCTTCAGATAACCGCCGCTTATTCGAACGGCGGCGCTTCCAACGTATCGGTCAGCGGGTCCGCCTCGCTTTCTACGAATTTCATGCAGCTTGTCGGCTTTAAGACTATCGCCATCTCCGGCTCGTCCGTCACCAAATGGAGTTCGCCGCGGCTGCGCGTCGCCCTTGTACTCGACAACACGGGATCGATGGCCGACCATGGCAAGCTCGACGCGCTCAAGGCGGCGACCGGAAATCTGCTCACGCAGCTGCAGTCGGTGGCATCGAGCAATGACGACGTTTACGTGTCGATTGTTCCTTTCGTCAAAGACGTCAATCTTAATCCGGCCAATTACGCCGCAAGCTGGATCGATTGGACGGACTGGAATGCGAACAACGGGACGTGCAGCAAAAATCAGTGGGGCTCGGGAACCACACAAAGCACGTGCCACGGGACCTGGAAGCCGGCCAACCACAACACCTGGAATGGCTGTGTCGTCGACCGCGGCGGCGAGAATGGTCCTGACCCCGCAAACTATGACACCAACGTCGTTCCGCCAGCGCCGGGGACGAAAGCGACGCTATTTTCCGCCGAACAATATTCTTCGTGTCCGCAAGCCGCGATGGGCCTGAGCAACGATTGGTCGGCCATGACCCGCCTTGTGAACAACATGTCCGCAGTCGGCAATACCAACCAGGCAATCGGCCTCGCCTTGGGCTGGATATCTCTCAACGGCGGTGGGCCGTTCACAGTGCCGCGACTGGATCCGGACTACGTCTATTCACAAAGCATCATTTTGTTGTCCGACGGACTGAATACTCAGGACCGTTGGTACACAACCCAGTCGTCGATCGACGCGCGTCAGCAAAAGACGTGCGCCAACATCAAGGCGGCCGGCATCACGCTTTATACCATCCAGGTTAACACCGATAACGACGCCACCTCTACTCTGCTGAAAAATTGCGCCAGCAGCCCGGACAAATTCTTCCTGTTGACGTCGGCGGATCAGATCCTGCCGACTTTCAATTCGGTCAGCGCGAGCCTCATTAAATTATACATCGCAAAATAAGGCCAAGCTGCCGAGACCTCCGTGCTCGACGCGGCGCGCACGCGCGCGCTTAAAGCTTCCGGCCGACCGCTCTTAAACTTAACGCGAAGCGTTACCGCTCAAGCGAGTCGCCGCGCGCCGACGGAGCGGCGCCTTCTGGCCGCGCCAAGTAATGTTACTTGCAAGAACCGCTAGGCGTGCGCGGCAAGATTGCGTAGGCATAGCGAGTGTTCAATCCTGTTGGAGGCTCCGATGAAACTCTTCGATCGCTTCATAAAGGACGAATCCGCCGCGACCGCCATCGAGTACGGCTTGATCGCGAGTCTGATCTCGATCGTGATCCTCGTGGCGGTCACTGACGTGGGCGCGACGCTCAAGGCGACTTTCACGACGGTTTCGAACGCCCTGAATTAAGCGGCGCTTTGCCTCGTATCTACGAAGTAAAGAAGGGATTTGTGGCCATGCCGGAGCGCGATTCCACACGTACCGTCGACAAGAAACGGGGAATTCTCGTCAGCACGGACGCGGAGTTCGCGCAATTTGTGCGCTCCGCCTTCAGTGCCGATGCCAAGCTCGAGCTTGCCGATGTCAACGATCTGCTTCGCGACACGCGTCGTTCCGATATCGGCGACGCCGCGGTTGTGATCGTCGACATGAACGACGACATGCAGAACTGGTCGGGTCTTGAGCTTCTCGCCGGTAAGGTCGGAGCACGGATTCCCATCGTCGTCGTTGTTCGCACTTTCGACGGAGCGACCGCTCGAAGGCTCGTTCAAATGCGCGTCGCCGACATTCTCGTGAAGCCGATTACGCCGAGCGAGCTCGTTCGCGCGTGCCACCGGGTCATCCAGGGCACCGGCGTCAGTGAGACGAGAGACAGCAAGATCTTTACGTTCTTGCCGGCGGCCGGC
>DATJYA010000130.1:0-6471 GCA_035499835.1 Pseudolabrys sp. | reverse complement strand
CGCGAGCGACACGTTGTGGACGATAGTATCGTGCGCGAACAACGTGATGATCTGATAGGTGCGCGCCATGCCCAAATGCGGGCGCCGGCGGCTCGGCACGCGGGTGATGTCCTGGCCGAACAGCGCGATGGAGCCTGAGTCCGGTGTCAGCTCGCCGGTGATCAGGTTGAACAGCGTGGTTTTGCCGGCGCCGTTGGGGCCAATAATCAGCCGCCGTTCGCCCGGCGCAACGGCAAGGTCGACGCCGCGCGTCACTTGCAGGCCGCCGAAGGCCTTGCTCAAACCGGCGATGGCGAGCGCGGTCATGGCTTGGCCTCCGTCGGCCGCGGCGCGGACTTTGCGGGCGCCGCAATTTTCTTCATCGCCAAGCGCCAGAGCCGCGTGCTGCCCGGCACGAGGCCCTCCGGCATCAGGATGACGATGGCGACGAAGATGGCGCCGAGCAGCATGTTCCAGCGCTCGATGAAGCCGCTCACGACGCTTTTCACAATCACCACCAGCGCGGCGCCGACGATGGGACCGAACAGCGTGCCGGCGCCGCCCGAGATCACCATCAGCAGTACCTCGGCCGAGGAGGTGAGTGCCAGCGTCTGCGGGCTGATGAATTGCGTGTAATAGACGAACAGGATTCCGGACACCGCGGTTAGCAGTCCGGAAAACAGGCAGGCCCAGAAGCGGATCGCCCAGACGTGATAGCCGAGCGCGTTCATGCGGCGCGGCTGATCGCGCGTGCCCCGCAAGGCGGCGCCGAGAGGCGAACGCACGAAGATCGAGACCGTCGCCACGGCGGCAAGGAAAACCGTGAGCGACATGTAATAGAAGCCGCTGGCCGAGTTGACGTCGAAGCCGAACGGCGAAGGGCGCCCGTGCAAGCTGATGCCGTTGTCGCCGCCGGTCAGGCTGATCCAGCGATAGGCGAGGCCCCACAAGATTTCGCCGATCGCCAGCGTGATCATGATGAAGCCGATGCCGGTCGAGCGCAGCGACAGCACGGCATAGGCTGACATCGCAACAAGGCCGAGCACGAGCGCCATCACTGTCGCGGGCAGATGGCCATAGCCGGCTTGCAGCATGAAGCCGGTGGCATAAGCCGCGATGCCGAACAGGCCGGCATGACCGAGTGAGACCAGACCGGCGTGACCGACCAGCACGTTGAGCCCGAGCGCGAAGATGGCGTAGAAAAGGATTTGGCTGGCGACGTTAATGTAATAAACGCCCGGCACCCAGTGCGGCACCGTGATGAGCGCGATGAAAGCGACCGCCAGTGCGGTGAGGCGCGCGTTCACGATGCGATTCATGGCACGAACCTGCCGAACAGACCCTGCGGCCGGAACAGCAGCACCAGCAACATCGGCAGGAACAGCACAAAATACGCGAGTTCGGGCAACATCGCCTGGCCGAAATTATAGATAAAGCCAATGGCGAGGCTGCCGATGAAGGAGCCGAGCAGGCTGCCTGACCCGCCGAGAATGACCACCACCAACGCGAGCGGCAGCATGTCCTGGTCGAGGCCGGGATAGACCGAGAGGATCGGCGCGCCCATGATACCGGCGAAGGCGGCAAGTCCGGCGCCGAGCGAAAAAACGACGGTGAACAGCCGCGGCACTTTGATGCCGACAACGCGCGCCATGTCGGGATCGTCGACGCCGGCGCGGATCATGGCGCCGAGCCGGGTGCGATCGAGCAGCAGCCACAACCCGATCGCGACCACGAAGGCGATGATAATGACCGCGAGCCGGTAATATGGCACGACCAGCGGTCCGGCGCGCAGGAAGCCGGCCAACCCCCCCGGGGCCGCGACATTGATTGGATCGCCGCCCCAGACCATCAGGCAGAAATCGGCGGCCATGAACGAGACGCCGAGCGTGACCAGCACCTGCGCCAGTTGCTGGCCGGGCAGCCGACGCAACAGAAATCGCTCGAGAACCGCGCCGAAGGCCGCGACCAGCAGCGCCGCCATGAGCGCCGCCAGCCAGAAATTGAATGTCATGCCGAGCAAGCCGCCGGCGAAGGTCGCGCCGAAATAGGCGCCGAGCATGAATAGCGACCCGTGCGTCAGATTCGGGATGCGCATTAAGCCGAAGATCAGTGAGAAGCCTGCCGACAGCAGGAACAGCAGACCGCCAAAGGTGACGCTGTTGACCGTCAGCAGCAGCCAAAAATTCATAGCCGCAGATATCCCGCGCTCGCGAGGGCTGGTTGGCGGGCACCCGAGGGCGCCCGCCGTTTTCGCCGGTTCTACGATTTCAGCGGCGGGTAGTCGCGCGAATAGACCGGTTGCTCGAGGAACTTCTTCTCGTCGTAGGTCCAGAACTGGCTGACGTTGTGGTAGGTCTTGATTGTCTTGTTCCAGAGCGTCAGGCCGTATTTGGCGCCTTCCTTGCCAAGCTTGCGGATGTAGAAGTCGCCAATCACGTTGCCGAAATGGTCGAACTTGACCGGTCCGCGCGGCGTGTCGGTCAGGTTCACCGCGCGCATCGCCGCCACCAGCTTGGTCTTGTCGCTCGAGTCGCCGTTGAGCGCCTTGAGGCCCGCCTCCACCACATCGCAATTGACGTAGAGCAGGCCGGCGTATTGGCCCGGAACGGTATTGAAGTTCTTCAGCATGCCATTGACGAAGCGCTGGTTGCCGTCGTTCGGGAGATCCAGCGTGTACGGGATGCAACTGGTGAGACCGATCGCTTCATCGCCATAGCTCTTGAGCAAGGCGTCGTCGCCGCCGGTTTCGCCGGTGACGACCGGGAACTTAAGACCGGCGCTGGCGTAGGCCTTCATGAAGCGCAGCGGGTTCGAGCCGGCGAAACCCTGGCAGACGCCGTCGCAGTCGGAAATTTGCGCGACATAGGGCGTATAGTCCGGCGTGACCAGCGGCGGCCAGATTTTCTTGAGAATCCTGCCGCCAGCTTCCTCGAAGGTCTGCTGGAAGCCGCCCATCTGTTCATGGCCGAAGGCGAAGTCTTCGGAGATGCAGACGATGCGCTTGAGCTTTAACTCTTTGGCGGCATAGTCCGCCATCGGATGCATTGCCTGGGCAGAGGTTGCCGAAGCGCGGATGAAATACGGGTTGGGACGGCGCTGCGTCATGTCTTCGGCCGCGGCGAGGCTCAGCAGCGGGATCTTGCTCTGCGCGACGTAGTCGGTAATCGCCAGCAGCTCGAAGGCCGCAAGCGGTCCGAGGATGGTGTCGACTTTGTCGCGCTCGACCAACTCCTGCACCTTGGTCTTGGTGCCGGCGGGATTGCCGCCGGTGTCGGCGGAGAAGAACTCGATGTCGCGGCCGGCGATCTTGTTGTTGTGCTCCTTCAACCAGGTCACCACGCCCTGTTCCATCTGGATGCCGCCCTGCGCCAGCGGGCCGGTCTTGACCGTGAGCAGGCCGAGCTTGAAGGGCGTTGCCTGCGCCACCGCCGGCATTGGAAATTTGAACGTCGCGGCGGCGGCGCCGGCGGCCGTTGCCGCCATGAATTTACGGCGGGTGAGTCTACGAGCCATTGTCTTCCTCCCTGTGTCGCCCCTGTTTGGGGCTTTCATTGTCGACCGGCCGTGATTGGCCGGCGCTTTTTCATTTATTGAAATTCTTAATCGATTGGCGGTCGGTCGTTCCCCACGATGACTGACAAAACCAAACCCATCATCCGCCAATGTATTCCATGATGTAAAGCCCGGTCTCGCCCGCCTGCCTATCGTTCAGGCACCTCGACCCGGTGCGGCAATCATCGGCAATTCAGGAAATGCCGGCTCGGCCTAAATGCCGAGGTAATTCGATTTGATTTCGTTGTCGGCCTTGAGCGCCGCGGGCTTGCCGGAAAACACCACGCGGCCTTTGCTCATCACATGCACATAGTCGACGAGTTTGAGCGCCAGATTGGCGTTCTGTTCCACCAGCAATATCGATAGTCCCTGTTCACGCAGCTTTCCGATCGCTTCCCAAAGACCCTGGATGATGATCGGCGCGAGACCCTCGGAGGGCTCGTCCATGATCAGGCAATCCGGATTGGTCATCAGGGCGCGGCCGATCGCCAGCATCTGCTGTTCGCCGCCCGACAGCGTCTTGGCGCGCTGATTGCGGCGCTCCTCAAGGCGCGGGAACAGTTTGTAGACGCGCTCGAGCGTCCAGCCGTGACGATCGAGGCTGCGTTCGGCGACCATCAGATTTTCCTCGACGCCGAGCGTCGGAAACACGCGGCGGCCCTGCGGCACCAGTCCCATGCCGATGCGCACGGTTTCGAACGACGGCGTGTGGGTGATCTCCTCGCCCTTGAACACGACCCTGCCGCGGCGCGGCGGGTTGAAGCCGACGATGGAATTCACCAGCGTGGTCTTGCCGACGCCGTTGCGGCCGAGTAGGCCGAGAATCTGTCCCTGCTCGACCTGCAGCGACAGGCCCTGGAGCACATAGGCGTCGCCGTAATAGGTATGAATGTCCTGGACCTCGAGGATTGCCATGATCAACTTCCTTGGCGCATGATCTCGCCCGAAAACCGGTACCCACTTTTCGGGATCATGCGCTAGCCGGTGCCCAAGTAGATTTCCTGCACGCGGGTGCTGGCGTGGATCTGCTGCGGCGTGCCCGTTTCCAGTATCTGGCCGAAATGCAGCACCGAGATTTCCGACGCGACGTCGAACACCACGTCCATGTCGTGCTCGATGAGCAGGATGGCGAGGCCGGGATCGAGCTGCATCAGGAATTCGGCCATCTCGGTCGATTCACCGGAGGAAAGGCCAGCGGCCGGCTCGTCGAGCAGCAGCACCTTCGGATCGCTGGCGAGGCCGATGACGATCTCGAGCTGGCGCTGTTCGCCATGCGACAGATTGCGCACCTCGATGTCCTTGCGGTCGAGGAAGCCGACACTGTCGAGCAGTTGATGCGCCTTGTCGTAGACGTCGCGATAGGAGGAGAGGAAACGCCACATCACGAATTTCGACGGCCGCAGCCCCTTGATCGCCAGCAGCACATTGTCGAGCACGGTCAATTTGGGAAACAGGCTGGTGACCTGGAAGGTGCGCGCCATGCCCATGGCCGTGCGCCGGTGGCTTGGCCATTTGGTCACGTCTTGGCTGTACAGCAGCACCTGGCCGGACGTCACCGGATAGATGCCGGTGATGAGATTGAACAGCGTGGTCTTGCCGGCGCCGTTGGGGCCGATGATCGCCTTGCGGTCGCCGGGCATGATGCGCAGCGAGACACCGCGCGTCGCCTGCAGGCCGCCGAAGCTCTTCGCCAGGTTCTTCAATTCGAGAACCGGTGTCGTGCCGCTGCCGCCGTTGCCGCCCATCACGCTGGTTGTCCTTTGCCGAAAAGGCCGGGGTCCGCGTGAGACCCCGGCCGTGTCGTCTGCCTATTCGCAGTATTTGCAGGGCGGGAAGTCGCGGCTGTAGACCGGCTGCGCCAGGAACTTCGCCTTGTCGTAGGTCCAGAACTGGCTCACGTTCGGATAGGTCTTGATCACCGTGTTCCAGAGCTCCTCCTTGTCGGAGCCGAACATCTTCTTCTTCTCGACCTTCTTGATGTAGATGTTCTGGATCGGGCTCTTGGTGGCGAGGTCAAGCGATACCGGTCCGCGTATCGCATCGAGCTTGATGCTCGCCATGGTCTTGATGAATTCGACCGGGCCCGGGTATTTGCCGTTGTGCTTGGCCATCACCTCGTCGATCCACTGCGCGGCGGTGTAGTCGCCTTCCGAATAGTAGGACGGCACCTTGCCGTACTTGGCGCGGTACTTGTTGACGAACTCCGCGTTCTTCGGCGTGTCGAGTGCGGCGCTGTACATCAGCGCCGAAACGTCACCGATCACCTCGTCGCCCATCGACGGCAGCACGAACTCGTCGTAGCTGGTGCCGCCGGCGACGATCGGCTTCTTGTTGCCGCTGGCGCGCAACTGCTTCGGGAATTGCAGCGACATCGGACCGACCATGAGGCTGAAGATGGCGTCGGCATCACCCTTCATCGTCGGCAGATAGGGCCCGAAATCCTTGGTGCCGAGCGGCACCCAGATTTTCTGGATGATCTTGCCGCCGCAATCCTCGAAGGTCTGCTGGAAGCCGCCGAGCTGTTCGTAGCCGAAGGCATAGTCGGCGGCGACGGCCACGACTTTCTTGTAACCCTGGTCGCAGGCCCATTGCCCGAGCGGGTGATTGGGCTGCGAGGGGGTCCACACCGAGAAGACGGTATAGGGATATTTTGAAACCTGCCGCTGCGCCAGGTCGTCGGCGGTCGAGGCGGTGCCGATGTAGAGCGTCTTTTCCTCGGTCGATACCGGACCTAGCGCATAGGCGCTCGATGCGAGCAGGGCGCCGACGACCATGTCGACCTTGTCCTGAAGGATGAGTTTCTTCGCCTTGGTCACGTCGACGTCCGGCTTGCCCTGATCGTCTTCGACGATGAAGGTGACCTTGGCGCCGCCGAGCATGCCGTTGTGCTCGTCCAGATACATCTGGAAGCCATTGACCATGTCGGTGCCGATCGCGGTG
>DATJYA010000129.1:0-6439 GCA_035499835.1 Pseudolabrys sp. | reverse complement strand
GGCGCGCGTGCGCACGCAGATCAAGAAAAAGCGCTACGCCGAGCGGCTGCGCGACAACGTGCAGATGTCGATCGAGATGGCGATCACCGACGCGCTCACCGGCCTGTTCAACCGCCGCTACATGGAAACGCATCTGGCGACCCTGGTCGAGCAGGCGGCGTCGCGCGGCAAGCCGATCGCGGTGATGGTGCTCGACATCGACTACTTCAAGTCGGTCAATGACAGCCTCGGCCACGACGCCGGCGACGACGTGCTGCGCGAGTTCTCGCTGCGCATCCGCAAGTCGATCCGCAATATCGATCTGGCCTGCCGCTACGGCGGTGAGGAATTCGTGCTGGTGATGCCGGAGACCGACATGGCCGTGGCGACGATGGTTGCCGAGCGCCTGCGGCGGCGCATCGCCACCGAGCCGTTCTCCATTCAGCAAGGCGCGCGGAGCCTGGAAGTCACCATCTCCATCGGCATTGCCGCGCTCGGCGCGCCGACCGATTCCGCGGCGGCGATCCTCAAGCGCGCCGACGAAGCGCTCTATCGCGCCAAGCGCGACGGCCGCAATCGCGTCGTTCCCGCCGCCGCCTGAGTCGGCGCGCAGCGGCTGTCGTCCGGCGCGGCGGTCTGCAAATACCCCATATTTTCCAGCGCGTTAAAAAGCCGTTTGGCGCGGCCTTCGGCTTGGACTAGCCTTGTCACAATTGATTCCGGCGCGGGCGGACGGGCTTCCGCGCATCGATACAGCAATTCAATACCCTGCGGAGTGCTCAGGTCCGCCGCATCTCCTGGGTTTTCGCGGGGTTCGGCCGGCCTGAGAGCGGTGCGAGTGGCCTCCTCGTGTCGCCGCTTTCGGCCGGCCACCAATTTCACGAACAGTGAGCAGGCTCATGCTGAGGAGCGCTCCGAAGGAGCGCGTCTCGAACCATGGGCCGCCTCTATCCTTCGAGACGGGCGCGTTCCGCGCCCTCCTCAGGCTGAGGCGGAGAAGGTCTGATGCGTGCCGCCAAAAGCAATGCCCGGCACGAAGCCGGGCATGACGGAGAATGATCGCGCGACCGAGCTTACTTGATCTTGGACTCGCGATACTCGACGTGCTTCTTCGCGATCGGATCGTATTTCTTCTTCACGAGCTTCTCGGTCTGCGTGCGCGAATTCTTCTTGGTCACGTAATAGTGGCCGGTGTCGGCGCTGGAGACGAGCTTGATTTTCAGACTGGCGGCTTTGGCCATGGAACCCTCGGTCACTCTCTAGGAATTGGCCGGCAACGTAGCGACGCACCGACAAATGTCAAGAAATCGCAATTCACGGTGTTATTCCAGCAGTTCGCGGGTGAACTGCTGGTTCACCATGAAATAGAACGGGACCGGCAAGTCGTGGCCCATCCCGGCGGCCACCCGCGCGCCCAATTCCTCCAGGACCACGCCGGTGATGGTCGGCATGTCGAGCCTGGCGGTCTCTGCGATCGGCACCCAGACTAGTTCCACCAGCTCGGAATTGGGACCGACGATGCCATCGATGCGGTGCGCGACCTCGCTGGCGTCGGCGGTGAAAAACCGCGTGTCGAAGCGGCGCGGCCGCCGCGGCGGCGTGATCGCCCGGGCGATGAAATGAATCCGGGCGAGGTCGGGAAAGATGCTGGCGCGAGCAAAGTCGGCCCAGATGTCGCCGGGCACCGCCGGCGGCGCGTCGCGCTTGACGCCGAGCATGAGGCCGGTCTCCTCGCAGGTCTCGCGAACGGCGGCGAGTGGGAAGGCGCGGGCATAGCTCGGGCTCGGATCAGCGACGCGCGCGAGCAGTTTCTTCTGCGTCTCGGGATGCAGTTCGCTCGCCGCCGGCATGGCGCGGTCGAGCGCCTCGATGCGGCCGCCGGGAAAGACGAATTTGCCGGGCATGAATTTGTGTCCGGCGTGGCGGCGGCCGAGCAGCACTTTCGGGGCGGCGGCGTCGGCGCGGTCGATCAGCATCAGCGTTGCGGCATCGCGTGGCTCGCTGTCGGCGAACGACTGATCGCGCTCCGAGTTCGTCATGCGTTCGGTCATGCGTTTTCCGAGATCGTCGTTCATCGTGCCTTCCGCTTTTGTCCGCGATGTTTCGAATGCTTGCCGCGTTCGTGTCGCCCGTGGCGATGCTGCGCCGGGCGGCGCCTGGCGTCGATGCGGCCTTCGGAGAGAAGCTCAAAGCGCAAGGCGCCGGCAACGGGCGCGGCCTCGACCAGCTTCACGGTAACGGGGTCGCCGAGGCGATAACTTTCACCGGAGCGCGAGCCGACCATCGAGCGCGCGCCTTCCTCGAAGCGGAAATATTCATCGCCGATGGTGCGCGCCGGTACGAAGCCGTCGGCGCCGGTTTCGTGCAATTTGACGAAGAGGCCGGCGCGGGTGACGCCGGAAATGCGCCCGTCGAACGTGGCGCCGACGCGGTCGGCCAGGAAATGCGCGATCAGCCGGTCGCTGGTCTCCCGCTCGGCGAGCATGGCGCGGCGCTCGGTGGCGGAAATCTCCGCGGTGATATCGCCGAGCGCCTTGCGGTCGGTTGCCTCGGGCAAGCCGTCGGTGCCGAGGTCAAGCGCGCGGATCAGCGCCCGATGCACGATCAGGTCGGCATAACGGCGGATCGGCGAGGTGAAATGCGCATAGCGGCGCAAATTGAGGCCGAAATGCCCGTAGTTCTCCGCGGCGTATTCGGCCTGCGCCTGGCTGCGCAGCACCACTTCATTGACCAGTTGCTCGGTCTCGCGGCCTTTGACGCGGGCGAGGATCGCATTGAAGGCGGCGGCGCGCACCACGCCGCCCTTGGTGAAGGGCATATCGAGCGTGGCGAGGAACTCGCGCAACGCCACGAGCTTTTCCATCGTCGGCTCGTCATGCACGCGATAGATCAGCGGCACCCGCGCCTTTTCCAGAGTCTCGGCGGCGGCGACATTGGCGAGGATCATGAATTCCTCGATCAGCCGGTGCGCTTCCAGCCGCTCCGGCGTGATGACGCGGTCGACGGTGCCGTCGTGCTTGAGCAGGATCTTGCGTTCGGGCAGATCCAGATCCAAAGGCGAGCGCTCGGCGCGCGCAATTTTGAGCGCCTCATAGGCGGCGTAGAGCGGCTCCAGCACCGGGCCGACCAGCATGTCGGTGTCCTCGTCGGTGCGGCCGCCGATGGCGAGCTGCGTCTGCTGGTAGGAGAGCTTTGCCGCCGAGCGCATCATGATGCGGTGAAAGCTGTGCGAACGCTTGCGCCCGTCGGCGCCGATGACCATGCGCACGGCGAGCGCAGCGCGGTCCTCGCGTGCGCGCAGCGAGCACAGATCGTTGGATATGCGCTCGGGCAGCATCGGCACGACGCGGTCGGGGAAATAGACCGAATTGCCGCGCACCAGCGCCTCGCGGTCGAGCGCCGAGCCGGGTGTGACGTAGTGAGCCACGTCGGCAATGGCGACGCTGACGACGAAACCGCCGCGATTGTTCGCCGCCTCGTCGGGCGCGGCATGGACGGCGTCGTCGTGGTCCTTGGCATCGGGCGGGTCGATGGTGACGAAGGACACATGGCGCCAGTCTTCGCGGCCGGCGAGCGTCGCCGGCGTAGCGCTGTCCGCTTCGCGCAGCGTTTCGGTGCGAAACACCTGCGGGATGGAATGCGCGTGGATGGCGATCAGGCTCACCGCGCGCTCGCTTTTGAGCGAACCGAGCCGTTCGACGACGCGCGCGGTCGGCAAGCCCAGCCGCGGCGCGCGGCCGAGTTCGACGGCGATGAGGTCGCCGTCTTCGGCCTGTGCCGTGGCGCCCGCGGGAATGGTGAGTTCCTTGCCGAGCATCTTCTTGTCCACCGGCTCGAGCCGGCCGCCGCCGTGCGGCGCCTTGTGGAATATCCCGAGCACGCGGACCTTGGGATGATCGACGATCTTGATGACGCGGCCGCGGTGACGGATGCCGTGGTCTTCTTCGGTTTCCTCGACGCGCAGCAGCACGCGGTCGCCGAGGCCGGCGGCCTCGCCAGGACGCGTCTTGCGCGGGATGGGAATGCGGATTTTCGGCGCCGGCCCATGCGCCGCTTCGTCCCATTCGTCGGGCGTGGCGATGAGGTCGCCGTCGGCGTCGCGGGCGGTGACGTCGGCGAGCACTGTCGAGGGCAGGGTGCCGGGGTGATGCAGCTTCTTGTGGCGTTTCTCGACCGCGCCTTCGTTGGCGAGATCGCGCAGCAGGCGCTTGAGCTCCACGCGCATCGCGTTTTTCAGCCCGAAGGCGCGGGCGATTTCGCGGGTGCCGACCTTGCCGGGCCGCGCGCCGATGAAGGCGAGGATGTCAGCTTTTGAGGGGAGGGAGGAAGATTTGGATTGCTTGTTCAAATGAATAGTCCAGCGCCAAATCGGCGCGAGTTGAAATAAATGTAGTGATTGGCCGCAGACTTCGCCAGCTACTCGGCGGCCTTGGTGCGGCGCGCGGGCTTGGCCTTGGCGGCGACGGCGGCCGGTTTTTTCGCCTTGGCGGCGGCGGGCTTCTTGCCCCGTGTCGCGGATTTGGCCGGCGGATTTGCGGCGGCCTTGCCGGACGCCTGCTTGCGGCCGGCGGCGCGGCGCGGCGTGTTGCCAAGAGCCGCGGCGCGGGCGTCGAGCAGCGTCACCGCCTGTTCGAGCGTGACCGTCTCGGGCGTGACGTCGCCGGTGAGTGTGGCGTTGATGCCGCTGTGGCTGACGTAAGGCCCATAGCGCCCGTTCTTGACCACCACGGGGCCACCCTTGTCGGGGTGCTCGCCCAAGACCTTGCCGGGATCGGCGCCGAAGCGGCGGCCCTTTTTGGGATTGGCCTTCTTTTCGGCGATCAAGGTCACCGCGCGGTTGAGGCCGACCGTGAGCACGTCGTCGCCGTCTTCCAGGCTCGCATAGGTCTTGCCGTGCTTGACGTAAGGGCCAAAGCGGCCGACGCCGGCAAGGATCGGCTCGCCGTCTTCGGGCGAGAGGCCGACTTCACGCGGCAGCGACAATAGTCCGAGCGCCTTCTCCAGATCGACGTCGTCGGGCGAAAGACCCTTGGGCAGACCGGCGCGCTTGGGCTTTTCCGGCTTTTCCTTGGAGCCCTTCTCGGCCTTGGCCTGCTCGCCGAGCTGCAGGTAGGGGCCGAAGCGTCCGGAGCGCAGCGAAACTTCAAGACCGGTCGCCGGATCCTCGCCGAGCACCTTGGTGCCGTTCATGCCGTCGGCGCTCGGCGTCAACTGCCGGGTGAAATTGCATTCCGGATAGTTCGAGCAGCCGATGAAGGCGCCGAAGCGCCCGGTCTTCAGCGACAATTCGCCGATGCCGCACTGCGGGCATTGGCGGCGTGGCTTGCCGTCGGCCCGTTCCGGAAAGATATGCGGCTCGAGCAGATCGTTGAGCGCGTCGAGCACGACGCGGTTGCGCACTTCCTTGATCTCGGCGACGGCGCCGATGAAATCGACCCAGAAATCCTCCAGCACCTTCTTCCAGTCGATCTCGTTGTTGGAGATGCGGTCGAGCTGCTCTTCCAGCGAGGCGGTGAAGTCGTATTCGACGTAGCGCTTGAAGAAGCTCTCGAGGAAGGCGACGACGACGCGGCCCTTGTCCTCGGGGATCAGCCGCTTCTTGTCGTTGCGCACATAGCCGCGGTCCTGCAGCACCTGCAGGATCGAAGCGTAAGTCGAAGGGCGGCCGATGCCGAGCTCCTCCATGCGCTTGACCAGCGCGGCTTCGGAGAAACGCGGCGGCGGCTCGGTGAAGTGCTGCGAGGAATTGACCGCTTGCTTTTCGAGGCGTTCGCCGGCGCTCATGGCGGGCAGACGGCGGGACTCCTCGTCGTCGTCGCCCTCGTCATGGCCCTCCTGGTAGAGGGTCAGGAAGCCGTCGAACTTCACCACCTGGCCGCTGGCGCGCAGCTCGATGTTGCGGCGGCCGGCCTGCGCCGAAATATCGACGGTGGTGCGCTCGAGTTCGGCGGACTGCATCTGGCTTGCGACCGCGCGGTTCCAGATCAACTCGTAAAGGCGGGCCTGGTCGCGGTCGACCGATCTGGCGACCTCGCTCGGCGAGCGGTTGGGGTCGGTCGGGCGCACGGCTTCGTGCGCTTCCTGCGCGTTCTTCGATTTGTTCTGGTAGGTGCGCGGCGCCTCCGGCACATAATTGGCGCCGTAGTTCTTGCCGATCATCTGGCGGATGCCGGTGATCGCCTCCGGCGCCATGTCGATGCCGTCGGTGCGCATATAGGTGATGAGGCCGGTGGTCTCGCCGTTGATCTCGATACCTTCGTAGAGCCGCTGCGCGAGACGCATGGTGTGCGCCGGCGAGAAGCCGAGCTTGCGGCTCGCCTCCTGCTGCATGGTCGAGGTGGTGAAGGGCGGCGGCGGATTGCGCCGCGCCGGCTTGGCCTCGACGGTTGCGACCTTGAAGGTCGCGTTTTCGAGATCGCGGGTGAAGGCTTCGGCCTCGGCACCGGAGCCGATGTCGAGG
>DATJYA010000128.1:0-5073 GCA_035499835.1 Pseudolabrys sp. | reverse complement strand
GCCGGCGGTCCCGGCAATCCGCTCGGCGCCCGCGCCATGTATATCGGCGGCACCGAATACCGCATCCACGGCACCAACGATCCGTCGTCGATCGGCAAATTCATGTCGAGCGGCTGCATCCGCATGACCAACGACAATGCCATCGATCTCTACAATCGCGTGCAGGTCGGCGCCAAGGTCATCGTGCTGCCGATGCGCGGCGCGCCTTCGCCGGGCCTCGAAGCGCAGAATTGGCAAGCGAAGGCGCAAGCCGCGATCGAGGCGAGCCGGCAAGCGGCTCCCGCGCGCATGACCTGGAACGCCGACAGGCTTTACTGAGCATTTGGCGAACCTCCCCACTTGCCCGGCCCTGGCGTCGGGCAATTTTTTGCCGACATCGTCCGCCTAGGCGTTAAGCCGCACGCGGCGGCGCCAGACCGAGGGTGGCACGCCGATGATCTTCTTGAAGGCGCGGCTGAAAGCGGCTTCCGATTCATAGCCGATGTCGGCGGCGATGCGCGCCACGTTGGCGGTGCCGGCGCTCAGCGATTCGGAGGCAATCTGCATTCGCCACTTGGCGAGATAATGCAGCGGCGGCGTGCCGACGAGAAAGGCAAACCGCTCCGCCAGCACCGAGCGCGATTGCCCGACCTCGCGCGCCAGTTCCTCGATCGTCCAGTTGTAGGCCGGCCGCGCGTGCAACAGCGACAGCGCCTTGCCGATAAAGGGGTCGCGCAGGCCCGCCAGCCAACCGGCCTGTTCGGCAGGCAAGCCTTCCAGATGGCGGCGCACGACCTCGATGAACATGAGTTCGCTCAGCTTGGAAAGGACGCTTTCGCTGCCGGCGCGCTTGGCCGCCGTCTCCATCACGGCGACGCTGATGAACTGGCCGAGCCAGCCGGCCTCGCTGGTGTGCGCAGTACTGGCCTTGATCACCGGCGGCAGGCTTTCCAGCAGCGGATTGAACGGCCGCGCGTCGCAGGCGAGAAAGCCGCAGACAAGCTTCGTCGAGACCGCGCCGTCGCCATAGTTCACGAAATAGGGCAGAGGGCCGGCGGCGATAGCATCGAGCGCGCCCGAGGTGACCGGCTCGGCGCGCATGCCCGGGCTGCTCGACATCACATGCGGATCGCCCTGCGTGAACACCACGACTTCGCCGGCTTCGACCGCGACGGGCTCGCCGCCGACGATGCCGGCATAGCAGCGGCCTTCGGTGACCACGTGGTAGGCAATGAGATGCTCGGCGCCGGGCAGCACCTTCGGCAGCACCAGTTCGCGCGCCGGCTGTTCGGCGACCCACGGCTCGCGGCCAACGACATTAAAGTATGCCGCGCCGGTCAAGCGGACCGTTCGCAACAGGTCGGACAGCACGTCGCCAGACATTTCCGGACCCCCTCTCGGATGTCCAAACACAACACGTGTAGACACCTCATTATTCCCGGACGCGTTGTCAAGGAATGCGGACGCACGGTCATCGATATTCGACGCCGCATTCCCTAGTTACCCAAGCTCGGAGGGGATAACCGATCGATCAAAGAAAGTGATGTGAACGATGACGACAACATATAAGGGCGAATGCTTCTGCGGTGCCGTAAAGATCGAAGTCACGGGCAATCCCGAAGGCATGGGTTATTGCCACTGCCGCTCATGCCGGTCCTGGTCGGCCGGGCCGGTCAACGCCTTCACGCTGTGGAAGCCCGAGGCGGTGCGCGTCACGGCGGGCGCCGAGCACATCGGCATGTATCAGAAGACGCCGGTCAGTCAGCGGCAGTATTGCAAGAAGTGCGGCGGCCACTTGATGACCAACCATCCCCCGCTCGGCCTTATCGACGTCTACGCGGCGACGATTCCCGAGCTGAAATTCGCGCCGGGCGTGCACGTCAATTACGAGGACACCGTGCTGCCGATGCGCGACGGGCTGCCGAAGTTCAAGGATTTTCCCAAGGACTTCGGCGGATCGGGCGAGATGCTTGCCGAGTAGTGTGGCGCATGACCGCGCCTGTTGGCCAATGCCGCTGTCGCGAGCTATATCTTGTTCCTGTTGGCCGGGAGCAAGGCAATGCGCATAGCGGCAATGGCGGCAGGCGCGGTCGGCGGCTATTTCGCCGCGCGCATGGCTGCGGCGGGGCATGAGGTCTTTTTCATCGCCCGCGGCGCCAATCTCGACGCCATCAAAAAGAACGGGCTCAAGATCGAGAGCGTCAACGGCGACCTGCACCTGCCCAAGGCAAACGCCACCGACGATCCGAAAACCGTCGGCCCGGTCGACATCGTGCTGTTTGCGGTCAAGCTGTGGGACACGGAAAAAGCCGCCGAACTGACGCGGCCGATGGTTGCTGCGCACACGCGTGTCATCACCTTGCAGAACGGCATCGACGCCGTCGAACGCATCGGCGCTATTCTGCCGGCCGATTGCGTTATCGGCGGCACCGCCGCCATCGCCTCGACCATCGCAGCGCCGGGCGTGATCCGGAATACGAGCAAATTCGCCGGCATCCGTTTCGGCCGCGCCGACAACAAACCGGACGCCACTCTGCAGGCTTTCGTCGACGCGGCGAAAGCCGCGAAGGTGGATGCGGCGATCGTTGCCGATATTCAATTCGAGATCTGGAACAAATTCATCTTGCTCGCGGCGGTGTCGGGGGCCACCGCCACCCTGCGCGCGCCGATCGGACCGATTCGCGCCGACCCGGAATTGCGCGCCTTCGTCCGCCAGCTGATGCAGGAAACCTACGCCGTCGGCAAAGCCAGAGGCGTCAACATGGAGCCGTCCATCGTCGACCAGCGGATGGAATACGTGCTCAACACCATGCCGCCGACGATGAGGGCCTCGATGGCGGTTGACCTCGAGCACGGCTACCGCCTCGAGCTCGACTGGCTTTCCGGCAAGGTGCGCGAGCTCGGCCGCGCGCTCAATATTCCGACGCCGGCGAGCGACATGGTCTACACCGTGCTCAAGCTGCACCGCTTAGGCAGCCACTAAGCAGGCGCGAGACGCTGGCGCGGCGAGTAACGCCCGCATAAAGTCAGGCTGCTAGCCGAATCGGCCGGGAGCAGCCATGGGTGGATTTCTCGACACGGTGCTCTACGCGCTCACCGCGCCAATCCGCTTGTTCGGCCGCTCGCCGCGCTTTCGTCTGGTGATCGGTGCCGTCGCCGTCGTCGCCCTGTTCTTCAGCGTGACGCTGTGGGCGCTCGACCGCTTCTTCCCGACCGGCGGCGGCGTTACCCAGACACCGCTGGCGCAACTGCCGCAATTGCCGCCGCTGCAGCCGTTGACGCGCGCCTCCTACGTCATTGCGCCGGTCGCGGTGTCGCTTGCGGCGATCGGCCGCAGCCTCGATGCCGCGGCGCCGCGCGACCTCGTCGGCAAGAACGACAATCCGGTGTCGAGCCTGCTGTCGAAGGCCGACATCGGCATCACCGTGGCGCGCGGCACCATGGCGGTCAGCGGCAAGCCCAACGAGCTCACCGTCACCACGCCGCTGAGCGGCACGCTGCAGGTGACCGGGCAGATCGCCGGTGCTGCCAGCGGCGTCGTCGGCGGCATCACCGGCCTGCTCGATTCCGGGCTCGGCAAGAACGTCGGCAAGATCACCAACCAGGTGCTCGACCAGAAGGCCGAATTGCGCGGCCAGGTGATCGTCCACGCCAAGCCCGCGCTCACCGCCAATTGGCGGTTGCAGCCGAACCTGTCGTCGCAACTTTCGCTCAACGATAGCTCCGTCAGCCTCGCCGGCCTCAAGATCAACATGGCGAGCGAGGCCAAGCCTTTGATCGACCAGACCGTGAACCAGCAGGTCGCCAGCCTCGAGAGCCGCCTGCGCAACGATCCCTTCCTCGAGCGCACCGCGCGCGAGGAATGGGCGAAGATGTGCCGCTCGCTGCCGCTCGGCGGCGGCACCACGGGCTTGCCGGAATTGTGGCTGGAGATGCGCCCGATCCGCGCCGCCGCGGCGCAGCCGCAGATCGACGCCAAGGACGTGACGCTCACCATCGGCGTGCAGGCGGAAACCCGCATCGTGCCGGCGCCGACCAAGCCCGCCTGCCCGTTCCCGGCGCAGCTCGAACTGGTGCCGCCGATGGACAACGGCAAGCTTGCCGTCGGCGTGCCGATCGACATGCCGTTCACCGAGCTCAACAAGCTGCTCGATGCGCAGTTCAAGGGCAAGCATTTCCCCGACGACGGCAGCGGGCCGGTCGACGTCGAGGTGCTGCGCGGCGTGCTCGGCGCCGCCGGCGACCGCATCCTGATCTCGCTGCTGGTGAAGGCGCGCGAAAAGAAGAGCTGGTTCGGCTTCGGCGCGCAGGCCACCATCCAGATCTGGGGCAAGCCGGTGCTCGACACGCAGAACCAGATCCTGCGCCTCACCGACCTGTCGCTGGCGGTGGAATCGGAAGCGGCCTTCGGCCTGCTCGGCACCGCCGCGCGCGCCGCCGTGCCCTATCTGCAGAAGGCGCTCGCCGACAAGGCGGTGCTCGATCTCAAACCCTTCGCCGCCGACGCCAAGGCCAAGATCGGCGCCGCGCTCGCCGACTTCCAGAAGAGTTCCCCCGGCGTCACCGTCAGCGCCAAGATCGACACGTTGCGGCTCACCGGCATCGAATTTGACTCGAAGACGCTGCGCGTGATCGCCGAGGCCGACGGCACCGCCAAAGTGGCGGTCAGCGAACTGCCGAAGATGTGAGGATGAAGCCGGTCGCTTCCCTCTCCCCTTGAGGCAGAGGGAAGCGTGTCTGCGGCATCGCCGCGCCGCGCATTGACAGCCCCGGCGCCGCGCCTACATTACCCCCGTTCCGAGGGGTGTCCGGGGTTCCCGGGCTGAGAAAAACCCTTTGAACCTGATCCGGGTCATGCCGGCGAAGGGACAGGACATGCATCGCTCCCAGTTCATCGCGCGCCTGATCGGCCCCGTGCTGTGCACGGTCGGCATCGCGATGCTGGTCAACCCGGGCGCTTACCGCGAGATCGCGCAGCAGTTCCTCGGCAATCCCGCCATCATCTACCTCAGCGGCGTGCTGCTGCTCACCGCCGGCCTTGCCATCCTCAACGCGCATCCGCTGTGGACGCGCGACTGGCGCAGCCTCATTACG
>DATJYA010000127.1:0-5154 GCA_035499835.1 Pseudolabrys sp. | reverse complement strand
TCTAGCACGGCTCTGTTTTTCAGGACTTTGCGGTTCGCGTGGATACTCGTGTTACGTAGTGCCGCAGGTGCGGGCTTATAGAGTCTTTTTGCGGCGGAAGCCATATTAAGAGCAATGTCGGCAAAGATGCACTGGGTTTCCAAAATCAGCGCCAAGGCCTTTGCCGCCGCCACGGCCGGGCCGGCCTGATGCAGCTTCGGGCGGAGAATCTGGCCTGCCAGCGTGGCGGACGTGAAGTTTTCGCAGGGCTAAATTTCGCCCTGCCCGCCGGCGAAGCGCTTTTAGTGACCGGGCGGAATGGCGCCGGCAAGTCCTCTCTATTGCGCTTGATCGCCGGATTGGTGCGGGTATCCGCCGGCAAGATTGAGCTCTCCGGCGGCGCAGCCGACAGCTCCATCGGCGAGCAAGCCCACTATCTTGGGCACCAGGACGCAGTGAAGGGCTCGCTGACGCTGGCCGAAAATTTGCGCTTCTGGATCGAATTCCTCGGCGGCGGCAAGCCGGTCGAGGCGGCACTCGGGGCCGTGGACCTCGCCCCGCTCGCCGATCTACCGGCGGCCTATCTCTCCGCAGGACAGCGGCGGCGGCTGTCGATCGCCCGGCTCTATGCGGTTGCGCGCCCGCTCTGGCTGCTGGACGAGCCGACAACCGCACTCGACACCGCGTCGCAGGCCCGCCTTGCCACGCTGATGCAAGAACATCTGGCAGGCGGCGGGCTGATCGCCGCCGCCGCCCACGGGCCGATCGGCCTCGAAGGTGCGCGCGAACTCAGGCTGGGGCCGGCATGAGCGCATTCATGAAAACGAGACGCCCATGAATGCGCTTTTGGCGCTGCTCGTGCGCGACATGCGGGTCGCGGTCAGAGCCGGCGGCGGCGCGCTGATGGGCGCGCTGTTCTTCCTCATCGTCGTCACCATGATGCCGTTTGCCATCGGCCCCGATCTGAAGCTGCTGGCGCGGATCGGGCCGGCGATCCTCTGGCTCGGCGCCTTGCTGGCGAGCCTGCTCGCCCTCGACCGTCTGTTCGCCACCGACCACGAGGACGGTTCGCTCGACCTGTTGATGACCGGCAGCGTGCCGCTGGAATTGACCGTCACCATCAAGGCCATCGCGCATTGGCTGACCACCGCCTTGCCCTTGGTCGTCATCGCGCCCGTGCTCGGCCTGCTGCTCAATATCGAATTGCGGGCCATGGGCGCGGTGGCGCTGACCCTGCTTGCCGGTACGCCGGCCTTGACTTTTGTCGGGTTGATTGGCGCCGCCCTGTCGGTGACCCTGCGCCGCGGCGGGCTGCTGCTGGCGGTACTGGTATTGCCGCTGACCGTTCCGGTGCTGATTTTCGGCGTTGCCGCGGCCAATGCGGCCATGACCGAAGGCGTGCCTTTCGGCCCACCTTTCACCATCCTTTGTGCGTTATCCTTGGCCGCCCTTGTGCTAGGGCCAGTCGCCGCCGCGGCGGCGCTGCGGAGCGGACTAGAGTAACAGATGCCGGTGATCGATCTTGCCAACCCCACGCGTTTTCTGGCGCTGGTCAACCGCGTATTGCCCTGGCTTGCCGCCGCGACCGTCGCCCTGTTGGCCATCGGGCTCTACCGCGCGTTCAACGCCCCTGACGATTATCAGCAGGGCGCGACGGTGAAGATCATGTATCTACACGTGCCCGCCGCCTGGCTCGGCATGATGGGCTGGGGGATCATGACCATCGCCGCGCTGGGCACGCTGGTTTGGCGGCATCCGCTCGCCGACGTCACCGCCAAAGCGGCGGCTCCGATCGGCGCCGCCTTCACCTTCCTCTGCCTGGTCACCGGCTCGCTGTGGGGCCGCCCGATGTGGGGCACCTATTGGGTGTGGGACGCGCGGCTGACTTCCGAGCTGGTGCTGCTGCTGCTCTATCTCGGCGTGCTCGCGCTCTACTGGACCGCCGAGGATCCCGGCCGCGGCGCCCGCGCCGCCGCGATCCTGGCGCTGGTCGGCGCCGTCAATCTGCCGGTCATCAAGTTCTCGGTCGACTGGTGGAATACGCTGCATCAGGGCGAGTCGATCTTCCGCAGCGGCGGCTCGAGCATCGACCCGTCGATCCTGTGGCCGCTGCTGATTACGGCCATCGCCTTCACGCTGCTGTTCATCACCTTGTTGCTTGCCGCCATGCGCAATGAGATTTTGCGTCGGCGCGTGCGCTCCATGCGGCTAATGCAGGCGCAGCAATTTGCCGAGACCAGCGCATGATCCCGAAAAGCAAGCGCCGGTTTGCGGACAAGATCATGGGCGAAAGGAAAAGCCCGTGAATCTCGGTCCGCACGCCGAATTCATCATCGCCGCCTACGCGCTGGCCGTGTTCGTCGTTGCCGGCCTTGCCGCCTGGGTCACACTCGATTATGCGTCGCAGCGGCGTATCCTCGGCGATCTCGAAGAGCGTGGCGTCACCCGCCGCTCGCAAAGGTCCGGTAGCCCATGAGCACAGCTTCCGATAACGCTCCGGCTAGGCGCCGCAACATCCTGGTGATGCTGCCGCTCGGCATCTTCATCGCGCTGGCGGCGCTGTTCCTCTACCGGCTCGGCGCCGGCGATCCGTCGCGCATTCCCTCGGTGCTGATCGGCCATCCGGCGCCACAGACGAATCTGCCGCCGGTGTCCGGCCTCACCCGCGACGGCAAGCCCGTGCCGGGGCTCAACAGCGCCGCGTTCCAGGGCGAGGTCACGCTGGTCAATGTCTGGGCGTCGTGGTGCGTGCCCTGCGCCGACGAGGTGTCGTTCCTCGCTCAGCTCTCGAAGGACAAACGCGTCAAGCTCGTCGGCATCAATTACAAGGACGCGCCGGACAATGCGCGCCGCTTCCTCAACCGCTACGGCAATCCCTTCGTCGCCAACGGCGCCGACGAGAGCGGCCGTGCGTCAATCGACTGGGGCGTCTATGGCGTGCCGGAGACCTTCCTCGTCGGCCGCGACGGCCGCATCGCCTACAAGCTGGTCGGTCCGGTCGACGCCGACAATCTGGCCAAAGTACTGGAGCCGGAAATCGCCAAGGCAGCCGCTGCGACGCCGCGCTGACGCAGGCGCTACTGCAACTTGATGTCGGCGGCCCTCACCACGTCGCCCCACTTCTTGATCTCGCTCTCGACAAAGGCACGGGTTTGCGCCGGCGGTTCGCCGACCTGCCGCATCCCTTGCCGCTTGGCGGTCTCGATGCCCTCCGGCGATTTCATGAAGCGCGCGACGCTGTCGTAAATCTTCTGCACCACGTCGTCGGGCGTGCCGGCGGGCGCCATCAGGATGCCCCAAGCCTCGACCTCATAGCCGGGTACGCCAGCCTCCTCGGCTGTCGGCAGGTCCGGCATGATCGGCGAGCGTTTGGCGCCGGTCGTCGCCAACAGCTTCACCTGCCCGGCCTTGGCCTGCTCGGCCAGCGAGCCGGTCAGGTCGAAGAACATGTCGACCTGACCGCCCATGACGTCGGTGCGGGCCTGGGTGCTCGCCTTGTAGGGCACGTGCAGCATCTTGATGCCGGCCTTGATCATGAAAAGCTCGGTGGCGAGATGATAGGTCGAGCCTGGACCCGACGAGGCAAAGGTGAGCTTGCCCGGCTTCTGCTTGGCGAGATCGATCAGTTCCTGCACGGTCTTCACGTTGAGCTTGTTGCTGACGAACATGCCGTGCTCGGAGGCGAATAGTTCCGTGATCGGTATGAAGTCCTTGAGCAGCTCGTAGTTCCGGTTCGGATTGAGCGTCTCGTTGGTGGCATGCGTGTTGGCAATGACAAGCAGTGTATGGCCGTCCGGCAGCGATTTCTTCACGTACTGAGCGGCAATGATCCCGCTCGCGCCCGGGCGACTTTCAACCACGACCGACTGGCCCCACCATTCGCTGAGTTTCTGCGCGAGCGGACGACAGTACGCATCGATGGGCCCGCCAACGCCGAACGCATTGACGATCGTGACGGTGCGTACCGGATAATCGGTCGCGGCGGCGCCGGAAGTTGCCAGCGCCACAATGCCGGCCGCAAGAAGCGCGGTGAACGATTTCGCCATTTTTATCCCTCCCGATGGATGTGAGACGGCGGGGTCCTTTGTCCCCTTTGCCGGCTTTTATGGTTACCAAAGAGAACGCAACCGGCCGCCGTCGACATTGATCGACATGCCGGTGATGAACGAGCAGGCTTCCGACGACAGGAAGAGGACGGCATTCGCCAATTCTTCCGGCCGGCCCCAACGCTGCATCGAGTTATTGAATTTCGGCGCGTTGACGCGCAATTCGGCTTCGCTCTTTGCCTTGAAGTCGTTGTCGCGCAGCAGTCCCTGCATATTGCGCGACCAATTGTCGGTTTCGATATAGCCCGGGCAAACCGCGTTCACGAGGACGCCGTATTGCGCCCAGTCCTGCGACAACGACTTGACCAGCGCGAGCAAGCCGGCATTGGTAATGCTCGACCCGAGAGAGACCGGCTCGGGCTGCTTGCCGGCGCCGCCAATGATGTTGACGATGCGGCCCCATCCTTTTTCCTTCATTATCGGGAAGATGAGGCGCATCGCGCGCATATAGCCGAACAGTTTCGTATCGAGCTGGAGCTGCAGGCGCTCCTCGGTCATGGTGTCGAAATGCCCGGTATGCATCTCCCCGGCATTGTTGAGCAGGATCTGCACCGGACCGAACTTTTCTGCAGCCTTGCGCACCAGATTTTCGATGTCGGCCTTTTTGACCATGTCAGCGACGACGGCCTGGACATCCGGCGACACCTTGGCAAGTTCGTCACGCGCCTTGTTCAGCAAGTCTGCGTTGCGGGCGCAGATCGTGACCTTGGCGCCCTCCTCCAGCAGCCGCCGGGCCGAGGCGTAACCGATGCCCTTGCTGCCGCCCGTAACGATGGCCGATTTGCCTCTGATTCCGAAGTCCACAAGCGTCTCCCTAGATTTGCGTGATCTTGAATTTGGCGAGGAGCGCCAGCATGTCGTCGCGCCAGCCAACCTTCTGCGCCGCGTGTATCTTGCGCGCGCGCTCGACATCGCCGGCCTTGAGAGCTTTGACCAGATCGGCGTGGTTGCGCGTCGACTTGACGGGCCTCTCGCGCAGCCGCAGCGTGAACAGCCGGAAGCGCTGCGACTGCGTCAACAGCGTCTGCGCGGCGCGGATAAGCCGCGAATTGCCGCTCGCGGCGACGAG
>DATJYA010000126.1:0-3999 GCA_035499835.1 Pseudolabrys sp. | reverse complement strand
CGTCTCCATCAGCGTGTTGGGCACGCTCGCCTTCATGGCGGCGAGCCTGACGGTGGGCCGCCGCGTGGTGTCGGTCATCATCCGCTGGGTCAACGACACCTTCGCCAGCGATTTCGCCGTCATCACCGCGATCCTGCTGATTATGGGCGCGATGGCGATGATCACCGACCTGATCGGCGTGCAGAGCGTGCTTGGCGCTTTCGTTGCCGGGCTGCTGATCGGGGAATCGCCGATCCTTACCCGTCACATCGACGAGCAGTTGCGCGGACTGATCTTTGCCTTTTTCATGCCGGTGTTTTTCGGCACCGCGGGGCTGCACGCCGATCTCACCATTCTCAAGGACCCCTCGCTGCTGCTGCTGACGGTGGGGCTCATTGTCATCGCCAGCATCGGCAAATTCAGCGGCGCCTTTTTGGGCGGCACACTTGCCGGTCTGACGCCGCGCGAGTCGCTCGCACTCGGCGCCGGCATGAACGCCCGCGGCTCGACCGAAGTCATCGTCGCCACTATCGGCCTGTCGATGGGCGCCCTCAGCCAGGATCTTTTCACGCTGATCGTCACCATGGCGGTGGTCACCACCATGGCGATGCCGCCGACCTTGCGCTGGGCACTGGCGCGGCTGCCGATGCGCAAGGAGGAGAAGCAACGGCTCGACCGCGAGGAACTGGAGAAGCGCGGATTTGTGCCGAACCTTGAACGGCTGCTGCTCGCCATCGACGGCAGCCAGAACGGCAAATTTGCTTCGCGCATCGCCGGCCTGCTGGCGGGCACCCGCGCCATGCCGACAACCGTCCTCCACATCGCCGATGCGAGCAAAGCCGAGCTGCCGGAGAAAGCGGAAGCAGAGGCCGGCGGTGCGGCGAAAGTCAAAGCCGCCACGAAAAAGGCCGCCGTGAAAAAATCAGAAGCCAAGCCTGAGAAAAACGGCAAATCCGCCGCTGCGGGAAAGCAGGACACGGCCGAGGAAAAGGCGATCCAAAAAGAGGCCGAGAAAGTCGAAGCAACCGTCAAGGACGCCGCCGAGCAGACCAAGGCAAAGCAGAAAAAAGAAGAAAAGACCGACATTCCGGTGGACGTGACAACCATCGTACACGAAACGCCGAGCGCCGAACTCATCGCCAAGGAGGCGGAAAAGGGTTACGACCTCATGATTGTCGGCCTCGAGAAAACCGCGATCCGCGGCAAGGACTTCCACGAAGGCGTTGCCGCGCTCGCCGCTGGCTTCGAGGGGCCGTTGGCGATTACCCACGCGCGCGGGCCGCTGCGCGAAACGCCCGACGGCGAAATGAACATCCTCGTCCCGGTAAACGGCACCGAGGTCGCGCGCCGCGGCGCCGAAGTCGCCATCACCATGGCGCGCGCGACCAAGGCGCCGCTCACCGTGCTCTATGTGGCAGTCCGCGCCGGCAAGCGCGGCAGTCGCCGCACCGCTCGCAATCGCCGCCAGGAAGAAGCGATCCTCAAGGACATCGTGGCCATTGCCGACGGCTACAACATGAGCATCCGCACCGCCGCGGTCGCCGAATACGCCGCCGACAAGGCGATCCTCGCCGAGGTCAAGCGGCGCAAGAACAACCTGGTCGTCATGGGCGTCGGCCGGCGGCCAGGCGAGAAACTGTTCTTCGGCGAAACCACGGCGGCATTGCTGCAGGAGGCCGAATGCTCGCTGCTGCTGCTCGCCAGTTGATCAGTCCTCGGCCGTCTTGCCGGCGTTTGTCCCCGCGGCCGGCCCGCCGGCGAATTTGTTGCTCTTGGGGAAGCCCTTCGGCGCAATGCGGCCGGCATCGGCGCGGTTGCCGCGCCAATCCTTCAATTCCTTCATCGGCAAGGTGAAGCTGCGCCCGGCGGCGTCGGTCCAGTTCATGCCGTCTTCGGCCTTGAAGGTCACGACGTCGGAGAGGCCCTTCTCCTTGTAGCGCTGCAGCCGCACCCCGCGCCCGCGCGCCATCTCCGGCACCTGCTCGAGCGGGAAGATCACCAGCTTGCGGTTCTCCCCGATCGCCGCAGCCAATTCGCCGCCGACGATGGTCATCGCCGCAGCCTTGTCGGGCGCCTTGAGGTTGAGCACCTGCTTGCCCTTGCGCGTGGTGCCGAGGCATTCGTCCTCCGCCACCACAAAGCCGTTGCCCATGCGGCTCGCCACCAGGAACTTGCGGCCGCCCTGATAGGCGAACGCCGTCACCACTTCGGCATCCTGCTCGAGATCGATGAACAGTCGCACCGGCTCGCCGTGCCCGCGGCCGCCGGGCAGCTTCGAGGCCTCGACGGTGTAGAACTTGCCGTTGCTGCCGAAAATCATCACCTTGGCGGTGGTCTCGGTCGGGAACGCCAGTTGCAGTGAGTCATCGGTCTTGAAAGTAACGCCTGAGAGGTCGCTGACATGGCCGCGCAAGGCGCGGATCCAGCCCTTCTCGGACACGACGACGGTGATCGGCTCGCGCACCACCATCGCCTCCTCGATCGCCGCCTCGTCGTGCGCCGGCGCGATGCCGAAGGTGGTGCGGCGCCTGCCGAGTTCGGTTTTCGGCCCGAAGGTCACTTTCAGTGTCTTGATCTCGCCGGCAATCGTCTTCCACTGCTGCGGCGTCGAGCCGATCAGCGCCTTCAGCTTGGTGCGCTCCTCGCGCAGCGCCTTGTCCTCGGCCTTGATCTCCATCTCCTCGAGGCGGCGCAAGTTGCGCAGCCGCATGTTGAGGATGGCATCGGCCTGCACGTCGGAGAGCTTGAAGGTCTTCATCAGGACGGGCTTGGGCTCGTCCTCGTTGCGGATGATCTTGATGACCTTGTCGAGGTTCAAATAGGCGACAAGGAAGCCGCCGAGCACTTCCAGCCGGTGCTCGATCTCGGCCAGCCGATGCTTGGAGCGCCGCACCAGCACGTCGCGGCGGTGGTCGAGCCATTCGCGCAAGGCTTCGGCAAGGCCGACCACCTGCGGGATGCGGCCCTTGACCAGCACGTTCATGTTGAGAGGAATGCGGCTCTCGAGATCGGTGAGCTTGAACAGCGATTCCATCATGATGTCGGCATCGACCGAACGCGAACGCGGTTCGATGACGAGGCGCATGTCCTCCGCCGATTCATCGCGCACGTCGGCGATCAGCGGCAGCTTCTTGTCGTTGAGCAATTCGGCGATGCGCTCGACCAGCCGCGACTTCTGCACCAGCCACGGGATTTCCGTGATCACCACGACATAGGTGCCGCGGCCGGTTTCTTCCTGTTTCCAGCGCGCCCGCACGCGGAACGAGCCGCGGCCGGTCGCGTATGCCTCGGCAATTGCCTCGGGCGGATCGACCACGACGCCGCCGGTCGGGAAATCGGGGCCCTTGACGTATTTGAGCAGCGTCTTGCTGCGCGCATTCGGGTTGTCGATGAGGAATAGCGCGGCGTCGCACAGTTCGGCGGCGTTGTGCGGCGGGATGGCGGTTGCCATGCCGACCGCGATGCCCTGCGAACCATTGGCCAGCAGATTGGGGAATGCCGCCGGCAGCACCACCGGCTCTTGGCCGGTACCGTCGTAACTCGGGCGGAAGTCGACCGCGTCCTCGTCGATGCCCTCGAGCAAGAGCCGGGCGACGTCGGTCATGCGCGCTTCGGTGTAGCGCATGGCGGCGGCGCTATCGCCGTCGATGTTGCCGAAATTGCCCTGCCCGTCGACCAGCGGATAGCGCTGGGCGAAATCCTGCGCCATGCGCACCAGCGCGTCATAGATCGCGTCGTTGCCGTGGGGGTGGAAATTGCCCATCACGTCGCCGACGACCTTGGCCGATTTCTTGAACGCCGCACCGGGATCGAGGCGCAGGATGCGCATGCCATAGAGGATGCGGCGGTGCACCGGCTTCAAGCCGTCGCGCGCGTCGGGCAGCGCCCGGTTCATGATTGTGGAAAGTGCGTAGGCGAGATAGCGCTCCTCGAGCGCCTCGCGCAACGCGACGTCCTCGACCTCGCCTTTTTCCGGGGGAATCACACGTTTGCCCATGGCTGATAGCTACTGCGCCACCA
>DATJYA010000125.1:0-3867 GCA_035499835.1 Pseudolabrys sp. | reverse complement strand
TCGCTTGGCGAAATCGAATAGCTCGGAGACAGCATAGGTCCCCTCCGTGAACGAAGGAGACGGTGCTTGGGCTCGCAAGCCTTCAAGGGAGCGGGGCGACCGCCGCAGGCCCCACGGCAAGACCTTACGTCAGTGCCCGGGTGCCGGCAAGCCACGCGCCATCGCCAGCAATTCCGGTACCAACAGTACGAGGCCGGAGAGTAGCAATAGCAGGAGGATCACCTTGCGAAATGTATTTTCGTTGAGATGGCCATAGAGCCTCAATCCGAGCCACAGGCCCGCGGCCAGCGGCAGCAGGCCGTACACGTAGATTTTCGCCAGTTCGACTGTGACCGTGCCGGCGACCGCGAGCGAGATCGCGGTTATCGCAAAGGCGGAAATGATGACCGGCTGGAACACGGCGCGCTGTTGGTCCTTCGACCAGCCGCGCATCTGGCACCAAATGGTGATGATGGGCCCGGCAAGGCCGGTCATGCCGCCAAGCACGCCATTGAGCGCACCGACGCCGAAGTCGGCGGTAACGCCCGCATGAATCGGCCTGAAGTGCGGCCGCACCAGAAAGTAGGCGCTATAGGCGATGAGCAATACGCCGACCCCGATGCGCACATCGGCTGGATTGATATAAGCCAGCAGGAGGGTTCCGATCGGCACGCCGACGACGCCGCCGAGAATGAACGGGACGACGAGGCGCCAGCGCAGCGCATGGCGAACACGCCAGATGTTGTAGCTCTGCGTCACCAGGCCATAGCTGACGATCAGCATCGCCGTCTGCGCCGGCGTCAGGATATGCAGCCAGACGCCGGAGACCACCAGGCCCATAGCGAAGCCGGCGAGCCCGGTTACGATACCGCCGAAAAACGTGGTCGCGATGAAAAGAGTGAGAACCATGCCATCCATGGGTCGCTCACGAAACGAAGTGACCAGCACTTGGATAGCTGCCATCTCACGGGGAGGCTGCTATTTCCCCTGTAAAGCAATTATACCATTCACCGCAGGCAAACAATCTGCGGGGGGAATGCCAACCATGAGCAATAAGATCGATCTCGGCGGGCGTTTTGCGGTTGTCACCGGCGGTGCGCAGGGCATCGGCCGCGCCATCACCGAGCGCTTCCTGGATTCCGGCGCGGCGGTCGCGATCTGGGATCGCGATCTCGCACTTGCGAGAAAGACGGCGGCGGAATTGCAGAGCCACGGCCGCGTGATCGCGATCGCCGCCGATGTTACGCAATATCCGGACGTCGAGCGCGCGCGCGACGAGACGCTGAAAGCGTTCGGCCGTATCGACATCCTGGTCAATAACGCGGGCGTCGCCGGGCAGAACATCAATACCTGGGAGTATCCGGTCGAGGAATGGCGCCGCGTGCTGTCCATCAATCTCGACGGCCAGTTCCACTGCTGCAAGGCCATCGCGCCGGGAATGATCGCGCAGAATTACGGGCGTATCGTCAATATCGCCTCGATTGCCGGCAAGGAAGGCAATCCGAACGCGCCGGCCTATTCGGCATCGAAGGCCGGCGTCATCTCGCTCACCAAGTCGCTGGCCAAGGAAACCGCGGACAAGGATATTTCCGTCAACTGCATCACGCCGGCAGCGGCGAAGACCGCGATCTTCGACCAGATGACGCAGACGCACATCGACTACATGCTGTCGAAGATTCCGCGCGGGCGTTTTGTGTTCGTCGAGGAGGTTGCGGCGCTTGCCGCTTTCTGCGCCTCGGCCGATTGCTCGTTTACCACCGGCGCGGCCTTCGACATTTCCGGCGGGCGAGCGACCTATTGACCGATCCACACGCTGCGCGCCGCATCCGGCTGACCGGCATCGCGCTGATGTGCTGCGCGGTGGCGTCGTTTTCATGTCTCGACGCCACCGGCAAATATCTCAACTACCACATGGACACGATCGAGGTTGTCTGGACGCGCTATTTCTTCGCCTTCGTGCTGACGCTGATCTTTGCCAATCCGTTTACCCGCCCCGGGCTGGCGCGGACGAGCCGGCCATTCATGCAAGTCGGCCGCTCTGCGCTGCTGCTTTTGTCCACCGTGCTCAATCTGTTTGCCTTGCGCTGGCTGCAGCTCGACGAGGCGCTGTCGATCCTGTTCTCCACGCCGTTCATGGTCGCCGCGCTGTGCGTGCCGCTGCTCGGCGAATCCGTCGGCTGGCGGCGCTGGACCGCGATCACCGTCGGCTTCGTCGGCGTGCTGGTGGTGGCGCGTCCGGGCTTCGGCGGCCTGCATCCCGCCGCGCTGCTGTCGCTGGCCGGCGCCGTTTGTTACGCCTTTTATGTCATTTCGACACGCGTGCTGTCGCGCACCGACAGCAGCGACACCACCCAATTCTATACCAGCCTCGTCGGCGCGGTGGCCATGAGCCTGGTCGTGCCGCTGGTGTGGACGAACCCGGAGAGCGCATTTATCGCCGGACTGATGGTCATGATCGGAGCGCTCGGCGGCGGCGGGCACTACCTGCTCATATTGGCGCACCGCCGCGCCCCGGCCTCGGCGCTGGCGCCGTTCATCTACACTCAAATGATATGGACGACGGCGCTCGGTTTTCTGGTGTTTGGCGACGTGCCGCACCGCTGGACCATTGTGGGCGGCGTGCTGGTGATCGGCTCCGGCCTCTATCTGCTCCATCGCGAAACGGTGAAGGGCAAGCCGTCGCCGTCCACGCCCGTTGCCTAAGCCTCCGGCGCGGCGCTAAGGTCCGCCCCAATAACGTCAGGGAACGCCATGGCCAAACTTGATGAGCAGCCGTCCGCCGCCGGATCCGGCTTGAACGACGATATCGGCGAGCAAAAGCGCCTGGAACTGTACCGCACGCAGGTCACGATCCGCGAGGCGGAACAGCGCGCCTACGACCTGTTTCTGCAGAATCTGGTCAAGGGCACCAGCCACCTGTCGCTCGGGCAGGAGGCGGTGGCGGCGGGTTTTGCCGGCGCCATGGTGAAGGGCGACTTGAGCTTCTGCACCTATCGCGGCCATGCCCACACTTTGGCGCGCGGCGTCAGCGTCGAGAAGGTGTTGGGCGAGCTCATGCAGCGCAACAACGGGCTGATGCGCGGCAAGGGCGGCTCCATGCATTTAACCTCCGAAGATCACGGCGTGATGGGTTCCTATGCCATCATCGGCGCGCATCTGCCGATCGCCTGCGGCGCCGCCTGGCGCGCGCAATACAAGGGCGCCAAGGATGTCTCGGTCTGCTTCTTCGGCGACGGCACCACCAATATCGGCGCTTTCCACGAGGCGCTGAATTTCGCCGCGGTGTGGAAGCTGCCGGTGATCTTCGTCTGCGAGAACAATCTGTACATGGAATATACGCCGATCGGCGATGTCACCGCGGTGCCGAGCCCGGCCGGCGACCGCGCCGCGGCCTACGGCCTGCCGCGCATCGTCATCGACGGCAACGATGCCGACATCGTCTACCGCACCGCGCGTGCGGCCTATGACAAGGCGCGCTCGGGCGACGGTCCGTCCTTGATCGAATGCCTGACCTACCGTCACAGCGGCCATTCGCGCGCCGACCCGGCCAAGTATCGGCCCGAGGGCGAACTGGAAAAATGGAAGCAACGCGATCCGATCGTGACCTATCGCGACCGCCTGCGGCAGTTCGGCATCGGCGAAGATACCATCCTGCGCATCGACAACGACGTGAAGCGCGAGGTCGACGAAGCGACCGAAACGTGCAAGGCGGCGCCGCCGCCGGCGCTCGATATTCTGACCACCGATGTTTACGCCGACGGAGGCTTCGCATGGCGGAACTGACCTACCGCGATGCGGTCATCCGTGGCATCGCGCAGGAGATGACGCGCGACCCCGACGTCGTTTTCCTCGGCGAGGACGTCGCCAAGGCCGGCGGCGTGTTCAAGG
>DATJYA010000124.1:0-2122 GCA_035499835.1 Pseudolabrys sp. | reverse complement strand
TCCTCGATCGGCATCGAGCCGGTGAAGATGACGATATCGAGCGGGAATTTGTCCGGCCGCCAGTGATTGACGAAAAAGTGGATGGTGAAAAGATAGACGGCGGCAAGCACGCATTCATGGCCGTGGATGAGGGTCGCCGGGTTGAGCAGGAAACCCGGCAGGTAGACAAGCGCGAAGGTCTTGAACCAGAGCAGGAAGCCGGTGACGGCGAGGATGCCGACGCCCCAGAAGACGCCCCAATAATCGAACTTCTGCTGGTAATTCCAATGGTCGAAGAGGGGCCGCGGCGCCACGCCGGCAAACCACTTGCCCATGGCTGTGAGGTCATGGAGATCCTGAAGCGTCGGCAGCATGGAGTAAGGCCCGAACAGCTTCACGCTCTTCCAGTTGCGCGCCAGATGGATCGCGACATAGACGAGGTGACCGGCGAAAATCGCCAGCATGACGATGGCGGCGACACGGTGGATGACGCTTCGGATTTCCTGCCCGCCCATCAAGGCTTCGAGCACCGGCGCCCAGGCACTGTTGGGGTAGAGCAGGGGAATGCCCGTCATCACCAGGACGATGACCGAAATCGCGAAGACCAGATGCGTCAGGCGCCAGCCGGCGCTCCAGCGCTCGATGCGCTGCGTTTCCGGCAACGGCAGCGCCGATGCCCGCACATGCGTGCGCGGCCGCTGCAGGAAGCGATCACGCAATTCGGCGTAAAGCCAAAGCGCGGAATGGACCCAAACACCGCCAAGCGTCAGGACGACAAACCAGAACATAAACAGCGCGCTGACATAGACGTAGGGATAACGCGTGAAGTCGTTTGTCGTGGCATGCGCGCTGAAGGAGACGTAGCCGGGCGTTGCATCCGCATGACAGGTCCGGCACGTCGCCAACCGGTTCGTCATCGCCACGCTTGAGCCCGGGTCGGCGGCCGGCAGGATGGCATGGCCACGGTGGCAGTCGGCGCACATGGCGACGTTGGAATAACCCAAGACGGACATCTGTCCGTGGTAAGTCTCGTCGTAGCTCGCTTGCGCATCGGCATGGCAGGTGCCACAGGCCTTGTTGATGGCAAGGCGCGTTGCCGCGGCGTTTGCCGGAGCAATCGCGTGCGTCGTGTGACAGTCGGTGCAGATCGCCGCATAGACATTGCTTGCGCCTGCTACCTGCTTGCCATGGGTGGAACTGAGGTAATCGCTCAATTGCGCCGCGTGGCAACTTCCGCAGATCTTGGGCGCTTGCTGACGCCACTCGGCCGCGGGCAAAGCCGCGTTTGTGTGCGGGACCGCGGTAATGTCGGTGTGGCAACTGGTGCACTGGAAATTACCGTGCACGCTCGTGGCGAAATGATCGGACGCCACGAACAGCGAGCGTGTTTGCCCGTCGGCGAGCTTGGTCGAAAAACCCGACTGGCCGTGGCAACCCAGACAGGCCACGTTACTGAGATCGGGGTTTTGCGCTCGCGCGGCTTGAATTCCCGCGAACAGGACCAGCGCAGCGGCCATCGCTTGCAGAAATGGCTTCATCGACACGCCCGCCCCGCGAGTCAGAGGCAGCAGGATTATTGTCGCGTCCGCCGCACCTCGTCAACAGAAGCAGCCTGACAATCACTATTATAATTATGTTGAACTATTGAAATTCCTCCCGATCGGAAAATTGACTTATGTCAAAAGCTGTCATGAGCGTTTGGAAACCGAAATTGCAGTGGGGACGCCAGCGCGCGGAGAACGCCTAACCCTTAAGTCCGACAATATAGGCCACGACGTTCCAGATCTCCTGGTCGCTGAAAGTCCGCCAGGCCGGCATCGCGGTGCCGCGAACGCCGTTGCGGATGGCAAGAAATGCTCTTCCGGCTGAGCCGGGGTCGGACCACGGCGGCTGCTTCAAGTTCGCCGGCGGCGGCACCATCCCCTCGCGGCGCTGGCCGCGACCATCGCCGTTTTCGCCGTGGCAGATGGTGCAGTTGGCGGCAAAAATGGCGGCGCCGGCCTGCTGAGCCTGGCGTGACAGCAGCAGTCCGGGCGGCGCAACCGGCGCTTTGCCTTCACATCCCGAAATGACGAGTGAGATCGTGAATAGGGCGGTGCCGAGCCGCACTCTCGGGTTCTCGAACCATCTCGTAGCCAAAACT
>DATJYA010000123.1:0-7292 GCA_035499835.1 Pseudolabrys sp. | reverse complement strand
TCGTCTGGCGATCCGCGATCTTGTCGAGAACTGGGCCGTCTGGCGCGACGCACGCCTGTGGGACCAGTTTCGCACCGTCTGGCACAAGGAAGGCTGGATGATGGCGACCTGGTATCAGGGACCGTTCGAGGAATTCATCCGTCTGGGCAAGGAAGGCTACGACAAGGGCGTACGCTTCCTGCACTTCCTCGGCGGCACCTCGATCGAGTTGAAGGGCAAGCGCGCGATCGCGCAGACGAAAATGACCATCTCGCAACGCGCGGCAGTCGACGGCGTGGCGTGCGACGTCCTCTGCACCGGCCGTTTCTATAACTTCGTTGAAAAGCGGCGCGGACGCTGGGGGATCGTGCTGCGGGAAACGATCTACGAGAAGGACCGTCTCGACCCTGTCGATCCGTCAGCGACGCTGAAGCTTGATCGTGGGCTGCTCGAAAGCTTCCCCGAAGGCTACCGCCACCTCGCCTACTTGCAGACCCGCATAGGCTACAAGGTCAAGCGCGACATGCCGTGCCTCGATGGACCGGAGCTCGATGCGCTTTACGCCAAGGGCGCGGCCTGGCTGAAGGGCAAGAAGCTGCCGCCGATGCGCGCCGGCTAAGGCCTCTTGGCGCGTCGCTCAATAAGTGCGACTTTCCCGGCCAATAAAAATCTGGGGGGATCTGGCGATGTCGTGGGCTGAAAAATTCAATCTGCTCAATGAATTCAATTTGCTGCGCATCATCTGCGGCGTCTTCTTCATCCCACATATCGTGGGCAAGATCACCGTGCCGGCGACGCTGCAATTCTTCGTCGAGGCCGGCTTCAGGCCGCCGGCGACCTGGATGTATATTGCCGGCGCCATCGAGACGGTACTGTGCATCGCTTTGGTGCTCGGCATCTACACGCAGTTCTTCGCCTTCATCGCCTTCATCCATTTGCTTGTCGCCGCCGCCGCCACCTACAAGGTCAAGAAATGCTGGATCTGGGTGATCGGCGGCGTCGAATATTGCGTCTTCTGGGCGCTTTGCTGCCTCGTCGTCGCCATGCACGGCTAAATCACCAATCCCGACACCACTGAAAGGGCAATCGAACAATGGCTAGCGTTCTTTTCTCTCCGATCACGCTACGCGGGCTCACGCTGCCCAATCGCGTCGTCGTCTCGCCGATGTGCCAGTACAATTCCGATAACGGTTCGGCCACCGACTGGCACCTGATGCATCTCGGCAATATGTCTCTCGGCGCCGCCGGGCTGGTCATGGCCGAGATGACCGATGTCTGTCCGCAGGGGCGCATCTCGCCGCGCTGCGCCGGCATGTGGTCGGACGACAATGAAAAGGCGCTCAAGCGCGTGTACGATTTCTGCCGGCAGTATGGCGTCGCCAAGCTCGGCGTGCAGCTTGCGCACGCCGGCCGCAAAGGCCCGCAGATGCCGCCCGCCGCTGGCGGCAAGCCGATCCTCGAAGGCCCCGACGCCTGGACGCCGGAAGCGCCCTCCGCGATCCCCTACGATACCGGCTGGCCGGTGCCGCACGCCATGACCAAGGACGACATCAAGCGCGTGCTCGGCGAATTCGCCGCCGCGGCGAAGCGCGTCGACCGCATCGGCTATGACGTGGTCGAGCTGCACGCCGCGCACGGCTATCTGGCGCACCAGTTCCTGTCGCCGATCTCCAACAAGCGCACCGACGAATATGGCGGCTCGACCGAGAACCGCATGCGCTTTGCCATCGAGATGTACGAGGCAGTGCGCGCCGTATGGCCGGAGCAGAAGCCGGTCGGCATGCGCGTCTCGGCGACCGACTGGGTGGACGGCGGCTGGACGCCGGAAGAAACCGTGATGCTGGCGAAGCAATTGAAAAAGCGCGGGCTCGACTATATGGACGTCTCCAGCGGCGGCCTGTCGCCGGCGCAGAAGATTCCGCTGGCCCCCGGCTACCAGGTCCCATTCGCCGAGAAGGTGAAGAAGGAAGCCGGCATCGTCACCATGACCGTCGGCCTTATTGCCGGCTACCAGCAGGCCGAGGACATCGTTGCCTCCGGCAAGGCCGACCTCATCTGCATCGGGCGCGCGGCGCTGTGGGATCCGCGCTGGGCCTGGCATGCGGCGGAAGCGCTCGGCGCCGAAGCGCCCTATGCGCCGAAGATGATGGCCAGCCACCCGAAGCTGCGACCGCAATTGTTTCCGAACCCCGCCCAGCCGACGGGCTGAGCGCCGTCCCGGGGGAAAGTGTCAGCGCTTCATCTTGGCGATAAATTTGGCAAAACTCGCGAGCTGCAGCTTGACGACGTCCCTGGTCGGCTGGTCGGTGAGCGCGAGCGTGTCCTTGTCGAATTTGCTCGCGGCATTGCCGACGAAAATCTCCGGCGTGCCGAAGATATAGGCGCCGAGAAACGTCATCGACATGCGCCAGTGGTATTGCATGCGGGCGCCGCCGAGCGGCCCCTGCGAGCAGGACTGAATTGCCACAGGCTTTTCCTTGAACGGCTGATCCTTCAGCCGCGACACCCAGTCGATCGCGTTCTTCAGCGCCCCCGGCATCGACCAATTATATTCCGGCGTCACGAACAGGACGCCGTCGGCCGGGCGGATCGCCTCGGCGAGATCGGTGACCTCGCCGGGAAAACCAGAGGTGTCCTGGATATCGGCATTGTAGAGCGGGAAGGTCTCGAACGGCGGCGCCGCGGCGAGCTTCAACTCCGCCGGCGCCAGCGGCGGCAGAGCGCGGACCAGCGCGGCATTGAAGGAGCGTTTGCGCAGCGAGCCGCAAATCGTCAGCACGTTGAATTGCTCCGCCATCTCAGCCCTCCGGGTTCCGAATGACAATGCTCGCGGCTCCCCGCGTTCGGTCTACCTTTCGTCCTCCACCGGATTGCGCAGGGTCCCGATGCCCTCGATCTCGACCTCGCAGGTGTCGCCTGCCTCCATCCACACCGGCCCCGGCTTCTGCGCATGGCCGACGCCGGACGGGGTGCCGGTGAACAGGATGTCGCCCGGCTCGAGCGTGATGCCTTCTGTGAGATAAACGAGAGATTCCGCCACCGGGAACATGAAGTGCTCGGTGTTGGACGATTGCATGGTCTTGCCGTTGAGGCGGGTCCTGATCTTGAGGCCCTTGCCGCCGCGCGGCAGTTCGTCGGCCGTCACCATCCACGGACCGACGCTGCCGGTCTTGTCGAAGTTCTTGCCCATGCCCCACTGCGTGGTGTGGCGCTGGTATTCGCGGATCGAGCCCTCGTTGCCGCAAGCATAACCGGCGACGCAGTCGGCGGCATTCTCCAAGGTGAGATGCTTGGCGCGCTTGCCGATGATCGCGACCAACTCACCTTCATAGTCGAACTGGATTGATTTCTGCGGCCGCATCAATGGCTGCATATGGGGCGTGAGCGACGTCAGCATGCGGAAGAAGATCGACTGGTACTTCGGGATATTGTCGCGCTGCGGCCCTTCCTTGACGTGATCGAGGTAGTTAAGGCCGAGGCAGATGATCTTGCCCGGCCGTGCGACCGGTAGCCCATATTTCAACCCGGCGAGCGGACGCCGTGCCGAGGCCGGCGCCTTTTGCGCCAGATCGGCGAGTGCCCGCAAATCGCCATTGCCGCGCCGCAGCACCTCGCCAAGATCGCCAGGCAGGCTTGCATCGACCGCCTGCAGATCGATAACGCTGTCGCCCTCGACCACGCCGAGGCGCGGCCCGCTCGCTTCAAAACCAACAATTTTCATGGGAGTTCCGCCCTGCTATTTGCGCGCATGGCATAGCGCAGGCGGTGACGTTCGCAAAGACGGATCAGGTCTTCGGCGGCGGCCCGCCGGCGAGGGTGAAAGCCTTGATGGAAAAATACCGGGCCGCATCGGTCCATAGACCCGCTGGGACCCAGCCCACCCCGCGCGCCAGGGCACCGAGGGAAGCGGCGGTGTACTTGTAGCTGTTCTCGGTATGGATGGTTTCGCCGGCGCGGAAGTCGATTGTTTCCCCCGCCACTTTGACTTTCTGCCGCTTCAGGCTGGCAAGGTGCATCTCGACGCGGTGCCGCTCGCGATTGTAGAAAGCGTGATGCTCGAAGGTATCGAGCTTGAAAGTACCGCCGAGCTCGCGGTTGATGCGCTTGAGCAGGTTGAGATTGAATTTGGCAGTGACGCCCTGGGCGTCGTTGTAGGCAGCATTGAGCACGCCAGCATCCTTGATCAGATCGGCGCCGATGATGATCGTCGAACCCGGTCCGAGAATATGCGCGGCATTGCGAAGGAATGCCGCCGCCTCATGCCGTTCGAAATTGCCGATGGTCGAGCCCGGGAAAAAGCCGACGCGATGCGGCGCCGCTTCGGCTTCCGCGGGGAGTTCGAAGGGGAAACAGATGTCGGCGGTGACGGGCCGCACGTTGAGACCGGGAAAATCCGGCCGCAATTCGGCCGCTTCCTGCTCGACCATCTCGCGACAGATATCGACCGGCACATAGGCCGCAAGCGGCGGCACCGCGCGCAGCAGCACGCGCGCCTTGCGGCTCGAGCCGCTGCCGAATTCGATGAGCGCGCTGCCTTGCGGAATGAGCCTGGCGATATCGGCGCCATGCTCGCGCAGGATCTGCATCTCGCAGCGCGTCGGGTAATATTCCGGCAGCTCGGTGATGCGCTCGAAAAGCTGCGAGCCAGCCTCGTCGTAGAAATATTTCGCCGGCAGAGCTTTGGGCGTCTTGCTCAGGCCAGCCAGTACGTCGGCGGCAAAATCAGAGCTTTCCGCGCTTGGCGGTTGCGGACGGGGAACGCGCGCGAGAGCAACCATGAAATGCCTTTCATCGGGCTCTAAGTGAGTTCGGCAAGCCGCACGCCGCTGAATTGCCAACGCGCCGACGGATAGAAGAAGTTGCGGTAGCTCGGACGCTCATGCCCGGCGGGTGTGGCCACCGATGAGCCGCGCAGCACCATCTGGCTCACCATGAACTTGCCGTTGTATTCGCCGAGAGCGCCCTCGGCGGCCCGGTATCCCGGATACGGTAGATAGGCGCTCCGCGTCCATTGCCAAGCCCAGCCGAACGCATCGGCGAGCAGGCCATCGCGCGCCGCCACTTCCCATTCTGCTTCGCTCGGCAGGTGCTTGCCGGCGAAGCGGGCAAAAGCGTCGGCTTCGTAATAGCTGACATGAATGACGGGCGCCTGCGGCTCGAGGGGCTTGCGGCCGGCAAGCGTCATGGTGGTCCAGCGGCCGTCTTCGCGCCGCCAATAACCGGGCCCCTGCCAGTCTTCGGCCTGCGCCAGCGCCCAGCCGTCCGAGAGCCATAGCGACGGCGTCGCATAGCCGCCGGCCTCGATGAACTCGAGCCACTCCGCATTGGTGACGAGGCTGCGGGCAATGCGCACGTCGGCGATGAACTCGTCATGCCGCGGCGTCTCGTTGTCAAAGCAGAAGCCCGCACCGCCGTGCCCGACAGGCTGGATGCCCCCCGGCACATCGACAAAGCCGCGCTCCGGCGCGCCCCGCGGCGTCCGCCACTGCGCGTCATAAACCGGATCGGTCGGGTTTTGCGCGAAGGCGTGCAGGATGTCGGTGAGCAGCAATTCCTGGTGCTGCTGCTCGTGATGCAGCCCGATTTCCAGAATGGAAAACACGCGTGCGGCGTCCGCCGCCGGCACATCGCCGATCAACTGCGCCACTGCGGCATCGACATGTGCACGATAGGCGGCGACATCGTCCCCCGTCGGCCGCGTGATCATGCCACGCTGCGGACGCGCATGGCGCGGGCCGGCGGCGACGTAATAGGAGTTGAACAGGAAGGGAAAGCGCTCGTCGAAAATCTTGTAGCAAGGAGCATGCGGCCCGAGCAGGAACTGCTCGAAAAACCAGGTGACATGGGCGCGATGCCACTTGGTCGGGCTCGCATCCGCCATCGACTGGATCTGCTGATCCTCCGCCGACAGGTGCGCGGCGCGCGCCTCGGTTTCCGCGCGCACACGACGGAATGCTTCGAGCCAGGCGGCGCGCACATCCGCAGGCGAATGCTGTTGCGAAGCCGGCCCCAACGCGACGCCAAGCGGTGCGGGCGAAACGGCGGTTCGCGCCATAAGGGGTCTCCTGACCGTTATTCAGAGGGTACGCAATGTCGATGTCGGTATTGATACGAACAACGCAGGTAATTGTTCCACCGGCCTCCGCCAAGGGCAACCTTCGAATCGCTCACTTCCTGCCGCCTGACGCGCTTGTGATGCCGGTGTTATGGGCCGAATTCGTGCGTCCCGTCCTCCTTCGATTACTCATCGAAAACACGCGGACTTGACCGCTTTCGGCCCCGCTCGTAAGAATTTGACATCGCATCGGCTGCATCTCTCGCCGGTTTCGGGGGCAACGACGATGGGTGTCTTTCTCTGGATTATCATCATCGGGTTTGTCGCCGGCATTCTTGCGCGCATGGTCTCGCCCGGGCCGAAAAGACCGAAGGGCTTCATTCTCACCACCCTGCTTGGCATCGCCGGCGCTTTCCTTTCCACTTTCGTCGGCCAGGCCGCCGGCTTTTATCGCCTCGATCAGGGCGCCGGGTTCATCGGCGCCACCGTCGGCGCGCTGGTCATCTTGTTCGTGTGGAATCGATTGGTATATTCAGGCGTCATCCCCGATCACGGGCTCTGACGCTTTTCGTCAAACGTTGGCGATACCGGCTGCCTGCAGCTTGATCTTGTGCTGCTCGACGATGCCTTCCAGGCGCGCGACGTTTTGCAGCAGGCGGTCGCTGGTGAGCCGCAGGAAATAATAGCCGAAGTCCGGTTGCTCGAAATAGATCTCGAGCAAGCGGTCATAGCCGATGGTCATCACCGTTCCGTCTTCGATGCATTCGACCGTCTGCGTGCGCCTGTTTTTCGGCGTGACAAATCCGATCTCGCCGACGAGCCGCCCCGGCGGAAGCTCGACGCCCAATTCGGTCACCAGGAATTTCCCGGTCACAGTGAGCAGCATTTCGTCGGCCACCTGGCCTTTGCGGAACAGCACGTCGCCCTTGCGGTAGCTGCGCGTGTCCATGAACGGCTTGAGCCAATCCATCGACAGATCGCCCTGCGCCGCGACGCGGGCCTTCTTGACCAGCTTGACGATCTGAAAAAGCCGCACGCTGTTGATCGGCAGCAGCAGGAAATACATCAGAAATGTCGAGATCGCTCCGCCGAGCAGGCCGTAGGCGATGAAGAATAGGGTGCTGAGAATGCCGAATATGCGCAGCGGTATCATGGTCGACATGAGGAAGGTCGCCGCATAGAAGATCGCGCCGATCAGCGCACAGGTATTCGCGATCGTGATGTTGGCCAGAACGACTTCGAGCACGCGATGGAAAAT
>DATJYA010000122.1:0-9631 GCA_035499835.1 Pseudolabrys sp. | reverse complement strand
CCACGTCGAGAACGTGAAGAAGTTTGGCCTGCCGGCGGTGATTTCGATCAACCGCTTTTCCGCTGACACCGACGCCGAGATCGCGCTGGTCAAGGACAAGTGCAAGGCGCTCGGCGTTGAGGCGCTGATGGCCGACCACTGGGCGATGGGCGGGGAGGGTGCTGCCGACGTCGCCAAGGCCGTGGTCAAGGCGATCGATGCCGGCACCGCCAAGCTCGAGTTCCTCTATACCGACGAGATGCCGCTGTTCGAAAAGATCGAGACCATCGCCAAGGAAATCTATCGCGCCAAAAACGTCACCGCGGACAAGTCGGTGAAGGACCAGCTCAAGACCTGGGAGGAGATGGGCTACGGCAAGCTGCCGATCTGCATCGCCAAGACGCAGTATTCCTTCTCGACCAATCCGGACGCCAAGGGAGCGCCCGTGGATCATACCATCAATGTGCGCGAGGTGCGGCTTTCCGCCGGCGCGGAATTCGTGGTGGCGATCTGCGGTGAGATCATGACCATGCCGGGCCTGCCCAAGGTGCCGGCGGCGGATTCGATCGACGTCGGCGCCGACGGCAAGATCGTCGGCCTGTTCTGACCGCGGTCACAAGGCCGTCGAAGCGGGCGGTGAAAGCCGCTCGTCTTCGCTTGCGCATCCCGAAAACGCCGGGGCAAGGTCACGGTCTTGTGTGGGCCTCCCCGCTTGCGGAAGCCCGGCCGGAATGATGCTATGCGCGCCGTTTCAATTGAGGGGGTTCCAGAATGATCAAGTTCTATTACAGCGGCGCGCCCAATCCGATGAAGGTCGCGTTGATGCTGGAAGAGTGCGGGCTGGCCTACGAAGCGATGCCGGTCGATACCCGCAAGGGCGAGCAGCACAAGCCGGAATATCTGGCGATCAATCCCAACGCCAAGGTGCCGGCGATCGTCGACGGCGACGCCACTGTTTTCGACTCCAACGCCGTCCTGCTTTATCTCGCGGAAAAGACGGGCAAGTTTCTGCCGCCCAAGGGTGACAAGAACCGCGGCGAATTGTTGTCCTGGCTGATGTTCGTTGCTTCCGGCGTCGGGCCGTTCTCCGGGCAGTCGGTGCATTTCCGCCACTACGCGCCGGAGAAGATCCACTACGCCATCAATCGCTATATGTATGAGGCACAGCGCCACTACGCGATCGCCAACGAGCGGCTCGGCAAGCACAAATACATGGTCGCCGACTCTTACGGCATCGTCGACATGGCGCTGTGGGGCTGGGCGCGGCTGATCCCGACGGCGCTGGGCGAGGAATACTGGGTCAATTTTCCCAACGTGAAACGCCTGGTCGACGAGATCTCGGCGCGGCCCGCGGCTGCACGCGCCGCCGCCATCAAGGACAAGCACAAGTTCAAGGCCGAGTTCGACGACGAAGCCCGCAAGGCCATGTTCAAGCACATGGACGTGAAGGTGGCCTGATAGCGTTCAGTCGAGTTCGATCGGTTGCCATCTGATCGCGGCGTTGAACATGGCGGTGCGCACGCGGGTGACTGCGTAGGAATCGCCGACCAGACGAAGCGTCTCTTTGCTGTGGCCGAGGACGACGACGACATCGGCGGCCTGCTCGCCGTGCTTTGACAGCATGCGCTCGCGCATTTTTGCCGCGATCTCATCGGCTTCAGACATCGACAGGATATCGTCATTCACGCGAACGACGTGAATGACCTTGCGGGCCCCGTCGGGCACGGCGGCATAGGACAATCGCTGCGGCATGGTCCTGCCTGAAAGAAATGCGCTATTCCCGCTGCGCGGAAGCGGTACTTTGTAACGTCGCAGCTTAGAATATCTTAATAGCGCTTTCCAACGTCTTCCCTCGGGGATCAGCGGAATTCCAACCTCGGCCCAGAACGGCAGGGCCTTGGTGTCGATGCCGGCTTTGCCGATCCCCGACGAGCCGTGCACGATGGCGCTTCGCTCTTGGTGCTTGCTGTTCAATCCATCAACATGGCCGACACGCGGCGCGCTTCCGCAACCAGCGCCGCAGTCAATGGTGTCATCGGCTCGCGCGCCGGCACTACGAGGCCGATAGTCTGCACAGCCTCTGGCTTCACAATCGGAATGGCGCGCAGCGTATCAGTGAGGCCAAGAGTCTCGGCAAGTCTCGCCGGCATCACGCTGGCCCAGCGGCCGGTGCGCACGTGCGTGAATAGAAGAATCATCGAATCCGATTCCAGTGTCGGCCGCGAGTCGCCGCCGGCGCTCTTGAGCAGCCGGTCGATGATGCGCCGGTTCTGCATGTCGGGGGTGAGCAGGCAGAGCGGCACTTGCGCCACCTCGGCCCAGGTGACGGTGTCGCGGTTGCCGAGCGGCGCGTCTGCCGAAGTGAGCAGGCGGTAGCGCTCGCGATAGAGCGGCACGGTGTTGACGCGGCCGAGCGGTTCGTTCTCGACATAGGTGATGCCGGCGTCGATCTCGAGATTTTCCAGGAGTTCGAGCACGTCAAGCGAATTGCGCGACAGCACGGTGAATTGCACGTTCGGATGCCGCTCGCGGTACGGCGTCGTCAGGTTCGTCATCATCGCCAGCGCGGTAGGGATCGCGGCGATGCGCAGGCGGCCGGAGAGGCCGTGACGCAGCGAATTGATCTCCGCCCGCATCGAGCGGGCGTCGCCGACGATGCGCCGCGCCCATTCCAGCACGCGCTCGCCTTCGGGTGTGAAGCCCTTGAAGCGGGAGCCGCGGTTTACCAGCAGCACGCCCATTTGCTGTTCAAGCTGCTTCACTCCGGCCGAGAGCGTCGGCTGCGTCACGCCGCAAGCCTCCGCGGCCCGGCCGAAGTGCTTTTCCCGCGCAAGCGCGAGAATAAAATCGAGTTTTTCGATCAAACCAATATACCTTTAATAATCAAGGCATTAGCGTTAGACCCATTCTTGGTCGCTCACCGGATGAGCAGCAATAACGTTATCATTGATAGAGGAACTCTATCAATCCATGTCCAAGACGGGATTGTTCGGGATCCGGAAGGGTTTCAAATTTTGCCGCGGAGATAACTCAACAATGAATATCCAGACTCCGCCGCCGTCACGCGGCGGCAGGGGTGACGGCACAGGGGGGCGACGGCGGTCGCCGCGCACGCCGAAGGGCCGCCAGGTCGATCCGGTGGCGCTCGAAGAGATGCGTGCGCTGCTCACCGACCGGCCGCGCCGCCGCGACCTCCTGATCGAACATCTGCATCTTATCCAGGACCACTACGGTCACGTCTCCGCCGCGCATCTTGCCGCGCTCGCCGCCGAGATGAAGATGGCGCAGACCGACGTCTACGAGGTCGCCACCTTCTATTCGCATTTCGACGTGGTGAAGGATGCGCCCGCACCGCCGGCGGTGACCGTGCGCGTCTGCGATTCGCTGTCCTGCGCCATGGCCGGCAGCGAGGCGCTGCTGAAAAAGCTTCCCGGCATTCTCGGCAAGGACGTGCGCGTGGTGCGCGCGCCCTGCATGGGTGCCTGCGACCGCGCTCCTGTCGTCGCCGTCGGCCACATGCAGAACTTCGCCGCGACAGTGGACAAGGTCGCGGCGGCGGTGAATGCCAATCCGCATCCACACGCCTGGAAGCCGCAAACCGATTTCGCCGCGTATCAGAAGAGTGGCGGCTATGCGCTGCTGAAGGATTGTCTCTCGGCCAAACGCACGCGCGACGAGTTGATCAAGCTCGTCGGCGATGCAGGCCTGCGCGGCCTCGGCGGCGCCGGCTTTCCCACGGGACGCAAATGGTCACTGGTGCGCGCCGAGCCGGCGCCGCGCCTGTTCGCGGTCAACGCGGACGAGGGCGAGCCCGGCACCTTCAAGGACCGCTATTATCTCGAACGTGATCCACACCGCTTCATCGAAGGCATGCTCATTGCTGCCTGGGCGGTCGAGGCGGCGGAGACCTATCTCTATATCCGCGACGAATATCCCGAGCTGCGGCTGATGCTGGAGCAGGAAATCGCGCGCGTAGAAGAGGCCGGCTTTTCGCCGCACACGAAATTGCATCTGCGCCGCGGTGCCGGCGCCTACATCTGCGGCGAAGAGTCGGCGATGATCGAGTCGATCGAGGGCAAGCGCGGCCTGCCGCGGCACCGCCCGCCTTACGTGGCGCAGGTCGGCCTATTCGGCCGCCCGACGCTGGAGCAGAACGTCGAGACCTTGTTCTGGATCCGCGACATCGTCGAGAAAGGCCCGGAATGGGCGACCTCGCAGGGCCGCCACGAGCGCAAGGGCTTCCGCAGCTTTTCAGTGTCCGGGCGCGTGAAAAATCCGGGCGTCAAACTCGCGGCCGCCGGCATCACCGTACGCGAATTGATCGACGAATATTGCGGCGGCATGGTCGACGGTGAGACCTTCAAAGCCTATCTGCCTGGCGGCGCCTCCGGCGGCATCCTGCCTGCTTCGATGGCCGACCTGCCGCTCGACTTCGGAACCCTGGAAAAATATGGCTGTTTCGTTGGCTCGCACGCGGTTGTCATCTTGTCCGACAGGGACGATATGAAGGCTGTCGCCTTGAACTTGATGAAGTTTTTCGAGGACGAGAGCTGCGGCCAGTGCACGCCCTGCCGCGTGGGCAGCGAGAAAGCGGCCAAGCTGATGGCGCAAGGCCCGTGGGACGAGGGCCTGTTGACCGAACTTGCCGCCGCCATGCGCGATGCCTCGATCTGCGGCCTCGGCCAGGCGGCGCCAAACCCGTTGCTCTGCGTGCTGAAATATTTTCCCGAGGAACTGAAAAAGCCACTCGGCGCTTGGTGAATCATGGCTGACGACGCACAGAAGCCCAACACTTTCACAATCGACGACCGCGAGATCGACATCCGCGAGGGCGAGACCATCTTCCGCGCCGCGCGCCGTCTCGACATCAAGCTGCCGCACCTCTGCTACCTGCCTAAGCCCGGTTATCGGCCGGACGGCAATTGCCGCGTCTGCATGGTCGAAATCGAGGGCGAACGCGTACTCGCGGCGAGCTGTATCCGCCAGCCGTCGCCCGGCATGAAGGTGAAGACGCAGACCGAGCGCGCCAAGAGCGCGCGCAAGATGGTGGCCGAGCTTCTGGTCACCGATCAGCCGGCGATGGAAGCCGCGCACGACCCGATGTCGGAATTCTGGAAGACGGTGAAGCGGCAGAGCGTCGGGCAGAGTCGCCTCCCCAGGCGCGACAACATCGTGGTGCCGGAACCTGACCGCAGCCACCCCGCGATGGCGGTTAATCTCGACGCCTGCATCCAGTGCAATCTCTGCGTCCGCGCCTGCCGCGAAGTGCAGGTCAACGACGTCATCGGCATGGCCGGTCGCGGCCATCTCGAGAAGATCGTGTTCGACTTCGACGATCCGATGGGCGCTTCGACCTGCGTCGCCTGCGGCGAATGCGTACAGGCTTGCCCGACCGGCGCGCTGATGCCGGCGACCATGGTCGACGAGAACAACGTCTACAAAGGCAAGCCTGACCGCACCGTCGATTCCATCTGTCCCTATTGCGGCGTCGGCTGCCAGCTCACCTATCAGATCAAGGACGACAGAATCGTCGCCGTCACCGGCAAGAACGGTCCGGCCAACCAGAACCGGCTCTGCGTCAAGGGTCGCTTCGGCTTCGATTACGTGCACAATCCGCAGCGTCTGTTGAAGCCGATGATCCGCAAGGACGGCGTGCCCAAAGTGCCGCACGAATTCATCGACCCGTCCAACCCATGGACGCATTTCCGCGAGGCGACCTGGGAGGAGGCGCTCGACCGCGCCGCCGGCGGCCTGAAAAAAATCCGCGACCGCGACGGCCCGCGGGCGCTCGCCGGTTTCGGCTCGGCCAAGGGGTCCAACGAAGAAGCCTATCTGTTCCAGAAGCTGGTGCGTACCGGCTTCGGCACCAACAACGTCGATCACTGCACGCGGCTGTGCCATGCCTCATCGGTAGCCGCATTGCTGGAAGGCGTCGGCTCGGCCGCCGTCACCGCCACGTTCAACGAGTGCAAGAATTCGGAAGTCATCATCGTCATCGGCGCCAACCCGGCCGAAAATCATCCGGTCGCGGCCACCTTCTTCAAGCAGGCGGCCAAGCGCGGCGCCAAGCTCATTGTCATGGATCCGCGCGGGCAGGCGCTCAAGCGCTACGCCTGGCGCATGTTGCAGTTCAGGAACGGCGCCGACGTCGCCATGCTCAACGCCATGTTGAACGTCATCGTCACCGAGAAGCTCTACGACCAGCAATATATCCAGACTTACGTCGAAGGCTTCGACGCCTGGAAGGAGAACATCAAGGACTTCACGCCCGAGGAGATGGAGCCGATCTGCGGCATTCCGGCCGATACGTTGCGCGAGGTCGCGCGCGCCTACGCCCGCGCCGAAAGCTCGATCATCTTCTGGGGCATGGGCGTATCGCAACACACGCACGGCACCGACAATGCGCGCTGCCTGATCGCGTTGTCGCTAATTACCGGCCAGATCGGCCGCCCCGGCACCGGGCTGCATCCGCTGCGCGGGCAGAACAACGTGCAGGGCGCCTCCGACGCCGGTCTCATCCCGATGTTCTTCCCCGATTACAAGTCGGTGGAGAATCCGGATATCCGCGCCCAGTACGAAAAGGCCTGGGGCGTCAAGCTCGATCCCACGCGCGGCAAGACCGTGGTCGAGATCATGGACGCGGTGCATGCCGACGAGATCAAGGGCATGTACATCGAGGGTGAAAACCCGGCGATGTCCGATCCGGACCTGAACCACGCGCGACAGGCGCTCGCGCACCTCGAGCATCTGGTGGTGCAGGATCTCTTCCTCACCGAGACCGCCGTTTACGCCGACGTCATCCTGCCGGCCTCCGGCTGGCCGGAAAAAACCGGCACCGTCACCAACACCAACCGCCAAGTGCAGATGGGCCGCCAGGCGCTGCCGCTGCCCGGCGACACGCGCCACGACATCTGGATCATTACGGAAATCGCCAACCGCATGGGCTGCGGCTGGAATTACAAGAATGTCGGCGAGGTCTTCACCGAGATGGCCTCGATGATGCCGGCGCTCGCCAACATTTCGTGGGAGCGTGTCGAACGCGAGGACGCCGTCACTTATCCGGTCGACGGCCCCGACGTGCCGGGCCGCGATGTTGTGTTCGATCAGGGCTTCCCGCGCCCCGGCGGCTTCGCCAAGCTGGTCGCCACCAAGCTGCAGCCGCCCGACGAGGTGCCGGACGAGGACTATCCGTTTATCCTGTCGACCGGCCGCCAGCTCGAGCATTGGCACACCGGGTCGATGACGCGCCGCGCCAAGGTGCTCGACGCCATCGAGCCGTCGGCCATCGCGCAACTGTCGCGCGGCACCATCCAGAAGCTCGGCATTGAGCCGGGCGACATGGTGCGCGTCACCACCCGCCGCGGCATGGTGGAACTTGCCGCGCGCCAGGACGACGAGATTCCGGACGGCGTGGTATTCATTCCGTTCGCTTACGTCGAAGCGGCGGCAAACCTGCTCACCAATCCGAAGCTCGATCCATTCGGCAAGATTCCTGAATTCAAATTCTGTGCCGCGCGCGTCGAGGCGACGGGGCCGCGAGTGGAAGCGGCGGAGTAGAGGTTTTTCGGCAAAGCCGTTACCGTGTCACGGTCGACCGCGTCCCGGACGTTGAGGATTGGCGGCCTTTGTGGTCAGCATCGCCAATCAGGAATGCGTCTCAATCGCACTGCTTGTAGCGGGAGGCTTCGCACTGCTGCGTTTCCGTCTTCGCCGCAGCCAGTTGCTGCTTGTTCATGCGGTCGGCAAAGGTCTGACGGAAAATATTGGCGTTAGGGTAGTGCTGGGCGGCGGCGACGCTGAGCCACATATAGGCCCGCACAAAGTCCTGCCTCACCCCGTAGATCAGGCCGAGATTGACCTGCGCTTGCGCGTGTCCTTGTGCGGCGGCCAATTGCCACCAACGAATCGCAGCATCGAAATCCTGCACAACGCCCTGTCCGGCGTCGTACATCGTGCCGATTGTAGCCTGCGCATCGGCGTTGCCGCCACTGGCCAAAGGGCGCAGCAGTTTGAGCGCTGTCGCGTAATCCTGGCGGGCATAGGCCGCCATGCCATCGTCGAGCGGGGCCGCCGACGTAACGTTATCGCCCAGCGCCAACGCGAACGCCGCTAGAATGAAGGCACAAAGGATGCCGTTGCGCATGTTGCCGCCGGTGTGTGCGGCTCGAATGCCATCGCAAAAAGATGAATATTCGGTTTGCCGGCGGAGGATATCCGCCCCGCGGGTCGCTTGGCGCGTCGTATGTCTCCTAATTCTGAGTCAAAATTGAGCAAAAGCGAATGTTCGGCGGTAATTTTTTGCCATGACCCGGCCTGCTAGCCTTGTCGACGGGACGCGACACGAAAGGCAGTGCGGCATGTCAGATAGCAACGGCTTTTTCGACATAGGCGGCGATCAAGGCCAACAGAACGGGTTCGGTCCGGGCTTTGGCGGCAATTTCGGCCATCACCACCATCAGCAGCACGATCATCATCACCATCACCACCACCACCATATCTGTTTCATGGCCGATACAGGGGTTCGCATCCCGGCGGGCGAAATCGCCGTGCAGGATCTGAATATCGGCGATCTTGTGTGCACAGCCGATGGCCGGCGCATTCCGGTGCGTTGGGTCGGCCGGCAAACGGTCGCTGGCGTTTTTTGCGAAGATCGGCAGCTCCCGGTCCGTGTCAAAGCAGGAGCCATTGGCGATCGGGCCCCGTTCCGCGACCTGCTGGTATCGCCCGATCACGCCCTACTGGTTGACGGCGTGTTGATCGAGGCCGCTGCGCTTGTCAACGGCACATCGATTTTGCGCGAAAGGAATATCCCCGCGATCTTCACCTACTATCACGTCGAGGTTGACGATCACTCCTTGATTTTTGCGGAAGGCACGCCCGCGGAAACCTTTATCGACAACGTCGATCGCGGGCGCTTCGACAATTGGAGCGAATATCAGGCGCTCTATCCAGAGGGAAAGACCATTGCCGAAATGGCCTATCCGCGGGCCATGGCCTGCCGGCAAGTGCCTTGGCTGATCCGCGAAAGGCTCGTTCGGCGCGGTGCCGCTCTGTACGGAGCACAGATCGCTTCGGCGGCCTGATCCGCTCATGGCGGCCTCCTGGTCCCGGTAGCGATTGCGCAGCGCCGGGACAGCGGCTTTCAAGAGCCGCGGCATCGCCGCGGTCAGGCCTGAGGCTGCAGGCCCGCCCGCCGCGTCAGCCGGTCGAATTTCCTCGGCCAGGCGGCCGAGATCGGAGCGGGGGCGTTACGGTCATGGCCTTCGAGCGCGCGGCATACAAAGGAAATGTCGGCCGCCGCCTCGGCGTACATCGTCTTCCATTCCTCAAACGCAGCCTCTGCCACCGCGAACTGATAGGTGAGGCCGCATTTGAAATTCGAGCGCGCGGCGATGACCATTTCGATGCGCTCGTTCTGGGCAAATACGCCGACGATCTGCTCGATGAGCGGATCGTCGAGCAGCATGGTCAGACGGGCAACGCTACCGCGATAGACGATGACCGACGAGCGTGTCGACAAAATATGATCGGCCTTTTTCTCGATCAGCTGCAGGTTTCTTTTGTAGATATCCTGCAGCGCACGCAGCTCGGCGGCGAGCGCCGCGCGCAGCCGCAAGGCTTCTGCCGCAGTCCTTCTGTCAGCGCGTTGATT
>DATJYA010000121.1:0-5252 GCA_035499835.1 Pseudolabrys sp. | reverse complement strand
TTTCGACGTGATTGTTGTAGAGCGCTTCAGCGGTTTCCGGCCCGCCTTCGCATTGATGATCCGGGCTACGTACCGTCGATCTAAGCGCTCTATCATCGACCTGGATGTGATTAAGGGGGTAAAATGTATAGACGCATCCTCCTCGCCTACGACGGGTCGCTGGAAGGCCGCACCGCCCTGCGAGAGGGCGCCCTCTTGGCGCGTCTATGCGGCGCCGAGGTCTTTCTCCTATCTGTCCTCGACGACACCAATACATTGCTGATGGCCGAGGCTGGCCTTGCTGGAGCGTCCGTTCGAATGGAAGCTGACTTCACGGAAATATTGGACGAAGGCGTTGCGCGATTGAGGAAGCTTGGCTTCGATCCCGTGGCAAAACTTGTTAGAGGCCAGCCGGCCCAAGAAATTGGGAAATTCGCTGGGCAGATTGGCGCCGATCTTATCGTTGTCGGCCATCGCCGACAGAACGCCTTTGACCGCTGGTGGTCAGGCCCAAAGGGCGCTTATCTGATGGATTATACTGATTGCAGTTTCCTGGTTGCTCGCAATCTCATTACTGATGAAGCCATCGAGGCATTGCTTGCCACGAAGGAACGACCGCGAGACTAAGCGTGATTTGTGCAGAGATGGGCCTGCATAAGTCCCTAACCGCGCCGGCTTTGGCAGCCGTCCGGCGACACCGGCGTCCTCACCATTGCCGTCGATAATAGTACTGGGCGCCGCGCTGGTACGCAGAGGAGTCCGACCCACCCCAGTGACCGAAACCGAAGAAGCTGCTGTTCCAGCTCCTACGGTCGGCGACGCGGTCACTTTCAGGGCGCTCGCGCATTACGAGGCGTACGCATCCGGTGAACACCACGGGTGACGTGGATTGCGGCCGGAGCTGAAGTGCTGGCAGCTACGCAGCGGCTTTTTGCAGGCGCTCGTGCTTCCAGTTCCAGGGTAGAAGTTCGTCGATGCGCTTGGCGGGATGATCCTGCAAGCGAGCGAGGACGTCGGCGAGCCAGGCATGAGGATCGACATCGTTGATCCTGGCGGAGTGGATCAGCGTATAGATCGCGGCGGCGCGGCGACCACCCTCATCCGAACCAGCGAAGGTCCAGTTATGGCGACCGACAGCAATTGGCCGGATCTCCCGTTCGGCAGCATTGTTGGAAATGCACAGCCGCCCGTCGTCGACGAAGCGCGTCAGAGCGATCCATCGGGTCAGGCAATAGGCGATGGCTTTGCCGACCTTGCTCTGTCCCGAGAGCTTTGCGCGTTGCTCGCGCATCCAGCCCTCCAGCGCGAGGATGAGCGGACGACTGCGTTCATTGCGCACGCATAACCGCTCCTGCGGCGACAAGCCGTTGATCTCGCGCTCGATGGCGAACAGTTCGTCGATGCGTTTGACCGCCTCGATCGCGATCGGGGCCTTGGCGAGGCGGGCGAGATCGAAGAAGTTATGCCGCGCATGCGACCAGCACGCTACCTCGGTGATCCGACCGGGCTTGCGGGAAGCGTCATAGAGCCGGTTGAAGCCGGCGTAAGCATCCGCCTGCATGAACCCAGCATAACTCGACAGGTGCTGTTCTGGATGTTTGGCGCTGCGGTCGGGCGAGTAAAAGAACGTGACGGCTGGCGGATCAGGGCCGCCAAACGGTCGATCGTCACGGACATAGGTCCACAGCCGTCCGGTTCGGGTCTTTCCCTTGGCAAGAACCCGAACTGTGGTGTCGTCGGCGTGGATGCGCTCGGCCGCAAACACATGCGTCCGGATCAAAAGGATGAGCGGCATCAGCGTCGCGGCCGCCGCGCCGACCCAGTCGGCCAGCGTCGAGACATCGAGATCGACGCCCTCGCGGGCATAGGTGGCGCTCTGGCGGTTGAGCGGCAGGTGAAGACCGTATTTGGAGAACAGGATGTGTGCGAGCAAGCCCGGACCGGCACGTCCTCGCGCTATCGGGTGTGACGGTGCCGGCGGCTGGGTAATGGCCTCGCAGGATCGGCACGCGAACTTCTCGCGCACGTGTTGGATCACCTTCCACTGCCGCGGAATCACTTCCAATGTCTCGGTGATGTCCTCCCCGAGCTTGTGCAGAACGCCGCCACAGCACGGGCAAACGGTCGGTGACGGATAGACGATGCGTTCACGCGGCAGGTGGTCGGGCAACGGCCGGCGCGCTGGCTTGCGCCGCTCAAATGCTGCGACCTTGATCTTGGCCGTTGCCGCCGCATTCACTGCGATCTGTGCCGCCGCTTCCGCCTGCGAGGCATCTTCTTCCATCTCGGCAAGCGAGAGCTCGAGTTGCTCAAGCACGGCATGTCGTTCCGAGGATTGTCCGAACTGCTCGTGCCTGAGCTTTTTGATCGTGAACTTCATTTGCTCGATCAACAGCTCACGGGCGCGGACTTCGGCCTCCATGTTGCGCGCCTTTGCTTCCGCTTCCAGGCGCGCCGCCTGTGCGGCGATCACCATCGCCTTCAACGTCGCGACATCGTCGGGGAGAGAATCAGCGGTGGGCGGCACACGGCGATTGCAGCACACATGGCTGATCTTGCCAGCCTAAATCGCGTGCTGATTCACAATGTCGCACAAGATAACTTCAGCCCGCAGCTTGCGGACGCCAAGTGTGCTGCGGCAGACGCCAATCGATTCCTTCTAGCAAATATCCAAGCTGCGCCGGCGTAATCGTCACCGCCATGTCGCGCGCAACAGTCGACGGCCAAATAAAGCGTCCGCGCTCCAGCCGCTTGGCAAACAGGCACATGCCCTGGCCGTCATGCCACAAAACCTTGATTAAACCACCGCGCCGCCCTCGGAACACAAACAGATGGCCCTTGTGCGGATCACGCTTGAGGACTTCCTGGACCAGAACCGCCAGGCCGTCGAACCCCTTGCGCATGTCTGTATGGCCGGTGGCAAGCCACACCTGGACCCCACTCGGGATCGCGATCATCTCCGGCCACCCTCCAACGCCTCGGCAAGTGCGGCGGCTCGTGCCGGCGTCACAGCCTCCGGCAAGCGCAGAACCCGTCCGTTGCGCAGCACCAGCTCAATAACCGCCGGCGCGTCAGTGTCCGCTGGCTTCGGCTGTTCGCAAACCGTGCTCTCAGCCGGCGCCACTGCAATCGGCACCAACTGGCATTCCGTTGATGCGCTCCCGGCAAGCTCGGAGATAAGCAAACCCAGACGCGCCTGCCGTCGCCATCCATGCAGCTGATTGGGGTGAAGACCGTGCCGGCGGGCGACTTCCGCAACGGCCATCTCGGCCGTCTCGCTCTCTTCGACAATCCGCAGCTTCTCGGCCGTCGTCCATCGTCGCCGTCGTTCTGGCCCCGGCAGCACCGTCACCGTCATCGTTCGCTCATCAATTTGCAAATCAATGAGCAAACTCCCTGAATCACAACCGTTTCGCTAGGGGGCCTTCGCCAGACGCGTACTACGAGGCCGCCCTGTGGCTGGTTGTTCAGCACGACCACGAACTCCGTGCGATAGTTGGTCTCGCGGTTTAGCGGCTCGTCCGAGATAATAATCGAGGAGCGCGGCAGGGCGGTCGCCGCGATGCGGTCGAGCACATCCTGCGGGATGGTCACGCGGTGAAGCGCGTCCCTGGCGTTATCGTCGCTGTCGATCGTGACCGCGGTCCAGCGCAAGCCTCCTTCGTCAGTCCGCGCCATCGCCGTGAATACATGCGTACCGATGGGCTTGTCAGGATTACGGATCGAAACCGGTACCTCGAGGTATGCCCCAAAGCCGCGCCGTACATAGAGCCGCTCCGTTGCACGGCTAATAAAGACCGAGACCGGTTCAAGCTCCAGCTTTGCCTCGTGGGCCGCTTTGGCGCTATCAGCCATCTTGGCTTTGGCCGCCTCGGCGGCATCCTCCGCCACCTTAGCCGCGTCGAGCTTGGTCTTCGCGTCGGCCTTGGTCCTGTCGAGCTGCGCGGCGCGTTCCGCGACTTCCGCGGCCGCCTTCTGCTTTAGGTCCTCGGCGTGGACGGTGGCTCGCTCCGTCCTGGCGGTGGCGAACAATCGCTCCGCGAATGCGAGCGTGGCATCGGCGCGAATCTTGAGCGCTCGCAGCTTGGGCACAGACTTCGCCAACGCCGCGGCCGCGCGCGCCGCGTTGGTCGCGGTGCCCTTTGCCCGGTCCGCCATGCTGGCGGCATCCGCCGCCTCGCGGGCGAGTGTTTCGGCGCGCTTTGGCGCATCCGCAAGGGCCTTCGCATTCGGAACGAACAGTGCCGGATCAGAAAACGTGACCGGTTCCGCATCGTTCGGCGTAATGATGACGCGCATGCCGACCCGGGTCTTGCCGAATAACGTCTCCGCAAAATCGTAAGGCATCCGCACGCAGCCGTGCGAGGCCGCGTATCCGGGCAGCGGCCCGCCGTGCAGTGCGATACCCGACCATGTGATGCGCTCCATGTTCGGCATCGAGGCATCGTCGTAGAGGTTCGAGTGGTGGTCTTTGTCCTTCTCGACGACGCTGAAGACTCCGGACGGGGTCTCGCGTCCCGCCGTACCGCTCGACACCGGCGCGCGCAAAGTCCACCCGTCGGCGTCGTATACGGTAACTTGCTGGCTCGCGAGCGACACGATCGCCATGATCGGTTCACCTGCACGACGCGGAGCCGCCGCCTCGCTGATGCGCTCGGGACCCTCCTGACTTTCCGCCGCGGCTGCGGTCGGAGCCAGGGTCAGCCCCATCAGCGCAGCCGTGGCCGCGAGGGTAACGATCGCCAGCGTCCTGCATCGCCGGATCGCCTCAGTCGATCGTGCTGTCGCGAGCCTATTTGTCATGCCTGCTCCGGTTCAAGTACGGCTCGGTCCCCACCAGACGGACTAACAAACGACCCGGAACCGGGATGGTTCCCGCTTTTGCACCCGCGGTCAATAAACAGCTGCCCGGGCGGAAACGTTCCGCCGACATTGTGGCTATCCGCGGTCAATTGAGGCGTCGCTATGTTCTAGCGTTCTTTGAGAAGTTGCACCCAAGCCGACGACGCCTGTTTTCAGGAGTCCAAGTGGACCTGCCAAGAAGCCGCTAGCCGCGTCGGTCCGCCGCCGTCGATTCGACACGTTGCGGCGAGGTCGAGAAGGTCAACGAGAGAACCCGCCGTCAACGGCATTGAGATTTTGCTTCATGAAGGCGACCGGTGGGCGGATTACTCAATAACGTTCCAACGCGTCGCAATTGTCCGGCGATCCGATCAGTGTCGAGAACCGCCTGACTGACTACTTCCCGCGACTGCAAGCGCGTGGTCGGTCTG
>DATJYA010000120.1:0-2892 GCA_035499835.1 Pseudolabrys sp. | reverse complement strand
ATCGACCAGCCGTGGAAAATCTTTGAAGGCGGCGTCGGTCCTTATTGGGGACTGTTCGATGCATCGCGCCAGCCGAAGTTCAGCTGGACCGGCCCGATCACCAATCCCGATCACTGGAAGCTCGCCGGCATCGCGCTGCTCCTGAGCGTGCTGCTGTCGCTGCCGATCCTGGCCATGACGTCGGTGACCGCGCCGCAGGCGGTGCTGCTCGCCGGCGCCGCCAACGTCGTCGGCGCCTGGGTGGCAACGCTGTTCGCCTTCTGGAACGGACATTATTTCGTGCCCGGCGCCGCCTTTGCACTCGGTCTTGGCACGGTGCTGCTGGTGCCGTTGATCATCATCGCGCTCGCCCGCATCGACGAGGTCGCCGCGATTGCCTTCGGCCGCAAGCCGCTGCGGCTCGTTCCGGCGCCGCCGCTGGCGCCCGAGACGGCGGCGCCGAAAGTATCGATCCACATCCCGGCGCATAACGAGCCGCCGGAAATGCTCAAGCAGACGCTCGACGCGGTCGCGCGCCTTGCCTATCCGAATTTCGAATGCGTGCTGGTGATCAACAACACACCCGATCCGGCGCTGTGGCGACCGATCGAGGAGCACTGCAAGACGCTGGGCGAGCGCTTCAAGTTCGTCAATGCCGAGAAACTCGCCGGCTTCAAGGCCGGCGCGCTGCGGCTGGCGCAGGCGCACATGGCCGAGGACGCCGACATCATCGGCATCATCGACGCCGACTACGTGGTGCATTCCGACTGGCTCAGGGACCTGGTGCCGGTGTTCGCCGATCCGCGCGTCGGGCTGATCCAGGCGCCGCAGGATCACCGCGACGGCGCCCGCAGCCTCATGCATTCCGCCATGAACGGCGAATACGCCGGCTTCTTCGACATCGGCATGGTGCAGAGGAACGAGTTCAACGCCATCATCGTCCACGGCACCATGTGCCTGGTCCGCCGCAAGGCGCTGGAGGAAGCCGGCGGCTGGTCGAGCGACACGATCTGCGAGGACACCGACCTCGGCCTGACGATGCTCGAACTCGGCTGGCAGGCGCATTACACCAATCGCCGCTACGGCCACGGGCTGCTGCCCGACTCGTTCGAGGCCTACAAGAAGCAGCGTCACCGCTGGGCCTATGGCGGCTTCCAGATCCTGAAGAAGCATTGGCGGCGCTTCCTGCCCGGCGCCAGCCGGCTCACCCGCGACCAGAAACGCGAATTCGCGCTCGGCTGGCTCAACTGGCTCGGCGCCGAGAGCCTCGGCGTCGCCGTTGCCATTCTCAACATAATCTGGGTGCCGGTCGTCGCGTTCCTCGACATCGCCGTGCCCGACCGCATCCTCACCGTGCCGATCCTGGCGAGCTTTGTCGTTTCGGTGGCGCATTTCCTCACGCTCTATCGGCTGCGCGTGCGCGTGACCAAGGGGCAATTGCTTGGCGCGGTGCTGGCCGCCATGTCGGTGCAGTGGACCGTGGCGCGCTCGGTCGGCCTCGGCGTGATCAAGGATCGCCTGCCCTTCGTTCGCACCTCGAAAGGCGGCTTGCGCCGCACTGCCGATTTCCATGCCTTCTGGGAAGCGGTGCTGGCGGCTCTGCTGATCGCCGGCGCCGCCACGTTGGTCATCACCAACACGAAAGAGATCCGCGAAATCTACATTTTCGCCGCGGTGCTGGTGGTGCAGAGCGTGCCGTTCCTGGCCGCGGTGGCGCTGGCCGTGATCGAGCGCACGCCGCTCAACGATTTCGCCACCTGGCGCGCGCTCGAAGGACGCCTGCTCGAACTGTTTGGCCGCTCGGCGCCGATGGCCAATGTGGCAAGCCCGGCGACGGTCGCCGTCCCGGTGACGGCCGCGCCGCCCTCGGTGCAGGCGCAGAGCCAGAGCGAGCTCACGCCGTAAACGAAGCGCCACGAGCCACGATCGGCGGGCTTCGGCGGCTTGAGGCCGCTGTCGCGGTTCGTTGCCGCAATTTTCCGAAGATTTGAGCGATCTTGCCAAAGAAGCGGTTGCGAATGGCCGGCTATTGATAGGCCCATGAGCACGACGAGCGCAATTGCCGTCAGCGGATTGAACGCCGCGAGCCTGCAGCTGCAGGTTTCGGCGAACAATATTGCTGACGCGTTTTCGGACGGCTCTTCCACGCCCCTGCGCGTCATTGAGAATGAGACGGCAAGCGGCGGCGTGGGCGCCCGCGTCGCCACGGCATCGCCGCGCTCGTTGCCGACTTTCGATCCAACCGCGCCCGACGCCTATCCCAACAAGGCCGTGGCGCGCCCGACCGCCGGTCTGGCGCGAGAGATCGTCCAGCAGATGATGATGGCTCGCTTCGCCTTCGTGGCAAACGCGCACATCCTGCAAACGGATGCGCAGACGACGGCGACGCTCGTGGACATCACCGTTTAGGTCAACCGGCCGCGGCCGCGCGCCCGCTTCAATTGCGGCTGCGTCGCGGAAGCGGCAACCGCGCCTCAACCGGCGAGCGCGGTCTCCACGAGCTTCACCCAGTAGGAGGTGCCGACCGGGATCACCTCGTCGTTGAAATTGTATTTGGGGTGATGCAGGCCGGCGCTGTCGCCGTTGCCGATCCAGATGAAGGCGCCGGGGCGTTCGTTGAGCATGAAGGAGAAATCCTCCGCCCCCATCATCGGCGGCAGGTCGGTATTGACATGGCCTTCGCCGACGATCTGGCTCGCCACCGACGCGGCAAAGCCGGTCTGCCGTTCATGATTCACCAGCACCGGGTAATTGCGCCTGTAGGTCAGCTTGGCCTTGGCGCCGTAGGCCGCCGCGGTGTGCTCGACGATTTCGTGCAGCCGCTTCTCCACCAGATCGCGCACCTCCGCCTCGAGCGTGCGCACGGTGCCCTTGAGCTGCACCGTCTGCGGAATGACATTGTCCGCCGTGCCG
>DATJYA010000119.1:0-11309 GCA_035499835.1 Pseudolabrys sp. | reverse complement strand
CACACCCTGGCGGAAGCCTTCTCCGGCTGGCGCGATTCGCCGCCGCACCGCGCCAACATGCTGCTCAAGGGCGCAACGCGCATGGGCATCGCCGCCGTGCGCTCGCCGGCATCGAAATACAAAGTCTATTGGACGCTGATCCTGGCCGAACCGGACGACGCAAGTTAGGCGCTGGACCGCGCGGCGTCGACTGAATAACGTCCCGGCCCATGCCGGTGCTCCCTGACGTGCGCGACTACGGCGCGCTCTATAGTCAATTCCGCTGGGCGATCCCGGCGCGCTACAATATCGGCGTCGATGTCTGCGACCGCTGGGCGGCACAGGAGCCCGATCGCCTCGCCATCCTGCACGTGCACGCCGACGGGCGGCAGGACGCCGTCAGCTATGGCTATCTGCGCGACACCTCCAACCGCCTCGCCAATGTGTTGCGCGCGCAGGGGGTCGGGCGCGGCGATCGCGTCGCCATCATGCTGCCGCAGGCGCCGGACGTCGTTGTCGCGCATGTGGCGATCTACAAGCTCGGCGCCATCGCGCTCCCGATCGCCATCCTGTTCGGACCGGATGCGCTGAGCTACCGCCTGCAGAATTCCGGCGCTAAAGCCTTGATTACCAATGCGCAAGGCGTCGCCAGGCTGGGCGAGATTCGCAGCGAGGTGCCGGGTCTTTCCTGCGTGCTGTCGGTCGACGGGCAAGGTGCCGGCGCGCTCGACCTCACCGAATTGCTGGCGCGGGCGTCGGGCGATTTCACGCCGGTCGACACCGGCCCCGACGACCCGGCGCTGATGATCTACACCTCAGGCACCACCGGCCAGCCCAAGGGCGCGCTGCACGGGCACCGCGTGCTGCTCGGCCATCTGCCCGGCGTGGAAATGCCGCACTATCCGTTCCCGCGAGAGGGCGACCGCTTCTGGACGCCGGCCGACTGGGCCTGGGCGGGCGGCCTGCTCGACGTGCTGCTGCCGAGCCTGCGTCACGGCATCGCCGTGGTGGCGCGACGGTTCGACAAGTTCGATCCGGACGACGCCTTCGCGCTGATGAGCCGCACCGACGTGCGCAACACGTTCATTCCGCCGACGGCGCTGCGCATGATGCGCGCGGCGGCGAACCCGCAGGGGCGCTACGATTTGAAGCTGCGCAGCGTCGCCTCGGGCGGCGAGGCGCTCGGCGTCGAGGCGCTGGAATGGGGTAAATCGGCCTTCGGGCTCACCATCAACGAATTCTACGGGCAGACCGAATGCAATCTGGTGCTCTCGTCCTGCTCGGCGCTCGGCGTGCTCAGGCCCGGCGCCATCGGCAGGCCGGTGCCAGGCCACACGGTGGCGGTGATCGGCCGCGGCGGCGAGGTGTGCAAGCCCGGCGAGCTCGGACAGATCGCGGTGAAACGCCCCGACCCGGTGATGTTCCTCGAATACTGGGGCCGGGCGGAGGCGACGCGCGAGAAATTCATCGGCGACTGGATGACCACCGGCGACCAGGGCCTCGTCGACGAGGAGGGTTATTTCTCTTTCGTCGGCCGCGACGATGACGTGATCACCTCGGCCGGCTTCCGCATCGGTCCCGGCGAGATCGAGGATTGCCTGCTGCGCCATCCGGCGGTGGCTCTCGCTGCCGTCGTCGGCAAGCCCGACCCGATCCGCACCGAGATCGTCAAGGCCTTCGTCGTGCTCAAGGGCGGCCAGCAGCCCTCCGACGCGCTCGCCGCCGAAATCCGGAGCTTCGTCAAGACGCGGCTGTCGGGCCACGAATATCCGCGTGAAGTTGCCTTCATCGACGCCATGCCGATGACCACGACCGGCAAGGTGATCCGGCGATTGTTACGGGAGAAGGCCTAGCCTTGCTCTCGGCTGCGCGCCGATCGCTCTTTCCCTCTCCCCTTGAGGGAGAGGGGGCCCGAGCGGAGGCGAAGCCGAGCGAGGGCGGGTGAGGGGTGTTTTTCTTCGTTGGCCCGCGTTACCCCTCTCCCGGCTCGCGCTCCGCTATCGCTGCCGCGCGAGCCACCCTCTCCCTCAAGGGGAGAGGGGGACCAGTGGCTTTACTGTGCCTCAGTCAGAGATCGAAAATGACCGCGGCAGGCCGAGCCGCCGCTTGGCGATGATGTAAAGCGCAATCGACTCGCAGACGATCGCAGTTGAGGTCGCCAATGCCGCGCCCTCGATGCCGATCCGCGGGATCAGAGTGACGCACAGCGTCAGATTGACGGCGAAAGCGCCGGCATAAACGAAGGCGCATTGCTTGCGCTCGCCGAGCATATTGAGCAGCCGCTCGGCGGGGCCGACCGCGGCGCGCGCCAGCATGCCGACGGCGAGGATGAACATCACGTCGTAGCCGTCCTCGAAGCGCGCGCCGAACAATTCCAGCAGCGGCTTGCCGAAGGCGAGGATCAGCGCGCAGACGAGCAGAGAAGGCCAGAACGTCCAGCGCACCGTGTCGGCAAAGAACGAAGCCAGCCGCCTGGAGTCGCCGGCGACGTGATATTCGGTGAACCGGTGCGTGGTGGCGCCGGCGATGGCGAAATGGACGAAGGCGACGATCGCGAGCAGCCGCGCCGCAGCGTAGTACACCGCCACCTCGCTCGGCGAGCGGAAATGCTCGAGCGTGAGGATGTCCACGTAGGTGAGTAGCAGGTAGAAACCCTCGACCACGAATATCGGCAGCGACGTGGCGAACCAGGCCTTCACCTGGTATCGCCGGGCGCCCGCGGGCACCTCGCGCTTGAGCCTGCGGTCGAGCACCACCGTCTGCCCGAGCGTGACGCCCCAGGTTACGGCAAGCGCGATCAGCATCGCGGTGACGGCGTGCGTGGCTAAGCCGACGACATAGGCGGCGCCGACCAGAGCGGTGATGGCAAGCTGGCGGATGATGTAGAACGGCGCCAGCGCCAGGTTCGGCCAGTCGTAAGACTGAGCGATGCCGGCCTGCACCTGCACCAGCCCGTAGATCGGGACGGTGGCGCAGGCGAGATAAAGCGGGATCCTCTCATAGGTGCCGAGCCATGGCGTGGCGATCGTCACCGCGATAGCGCCGGCAAGGGCGATGGCGGTGGCGACGGCAAAGGCAAGCCGGCGCGAGCCGGCGAGAAATCCGCGCAGCAGGTCGAATTGCTTGCGCTCGTTGTATTCGGGGATGAAGCGCCGCGCCGCCGACGACAGGCCCATGTCGGACAGGGCGCCGATCATCAGCACCCAGGTCCAGGCGTAAATATAGATGCCGAATTCGAAACGGCCCATCCAGCGCGCCAGCAGCACCTGCGAGGCGAGCGCCAGCAGCGCGCTGCCGACGCGGACGAGAAAGACCTTGCCGGCGACGAGTTGTGCCAGGCGGCTGTCGCTGGGATCGGCGAGCATCACCTTGACGCGCGCGAAAAGGCCTGCGGGCGGCGCAAGCGGCGGCGCGTCGTCGACGCGTGGCAGGACTTCGGGTTCCACTGACAATGGCGGCCGGGATGCGAGCGACGATTTGGCCATCGCGCCCGATTAGCAAGGAAGCGTTAAGAATCGGTTGGGTGGAACTCTGCCACCATCTCCGTTCGTTCCCGCGCAAGCGGGAACCCAGGGCCAAGACCCGACGCGAAGAACTGGGTCCCCGCTTTCGCGGGGAAGAACGGGTTAAACAGTAGCCAAGATCTGCCCGACGATCTTGCGTTCTTCTGCCGTCAACGCCGCCTGCGGCGGCACCGGATCGCCGACGGCGTAGCCCTGGATCGCAAGGCCGGCCTTGATGCAGGCGGCGAGATTGAAACGGGCGAAGGCTTCGTTGACGCGCCACAACGCGCGCTGCAGCGTCATGGCCTCTTGCCATTTCCCGGCGCGGCACAGATCGTAAAGCGTCACGCTCTGCCGCGGCACGAGGCAGGCCGGCCCCGCCATCCAGCCGACGCCGCCGATCAGCATCACCGCCGCCGGAATGTGCGCCGACGCCGAGAACACCTTCATCCTCGGCGCCCGGTTCATGATCGAAAGCAGGCGCCCGGTATTGGTCGAGGCATCCTTGATGGTGCCGATGCGCGGATGCTCGGCGAGCCGGGCGATAACGTCGAGCGAAAGGTCGCTGCGCTGGAATTGCGGATTGGTGTACAGCACCACCGGAATATCGACGGCGTCGGCGACGGCGCGGAAATAGGATTCGACCTGCGCGTCCTTCAGCGGGAAATAAGCTTCGAGAATGGCGAGGATGCCGTCGGCGCCGAGCTCTTGATAATGCCTGGCCTGCGCGACCGCGTCGGCGGTTGCCGTCGAGGCAACGCCGGCGATGACCGGCACGCGCCTTGCCGCCGCTTCGATGGTTGCTCGCACAACATCGCTGCGCTGCTCGCGCGTGAGGTAGGCAAACTCGCCGGTGGAACCGAGCGGCGTCAGCCCGTGCACGCCGGCGTCGATGAGATCGGAGGCCAGCCGCCCGAGCACGTCGGTCTTGATGCGGCCGTCCGCATCGATCGGCGATACGAGGTAAGGAAAGACACCGTGGAAGTCGCCTGCCGCGCTCATTAGTCCCTCTGCCGTCATGCCCGGCCTTGTGCCGGGCATCCACGTCTTATCGGTGTGCGCAGCATGTAAGACGTGGATGACCGGGACAAGTCCGGCCATGACGAACTGGCGGCCTCAGCCGGCAAACCCGCCGCCGTCGAGAAAGGCCTGCTCCTCGGGTGTGGTCGAGCGGCCGAGCGCGGCATTGCGGTGCGGGAAGCGGCCGAAGCGGCGGATGATATCGGCATGCAGCTCGGCCCATTTCAGGCCGTCGGCGTCGCCCGCCGCCGTGTAGAGCGCGATGCCGTGCTCCTGGTCGGCGAGATTTTCCGAATGCTCGAACACGACGTAGAAAAAGGCGCGCAACTCCGCCGGCACCTGCGCGTCGAAGCCGCGCATGATCGCATGCGCAGTGATCGCCATGGCCAGCGGATCGGTGGCGAAGGCGCGCGCCTCACCCCGGAACATGTTGCGCGGAAACTGGTCGAGTAGGATCAGCAGCGCCAGGGCGCCTTCGGCGTTCTGTTCCCAGGCGGCGAGCTTGCCGCGGGCAGCCGCCTCGTAAGTTGATAGGAAGCGCCGACGAATTTCGTCGTCAAATTCGGTATCCTTGGCAAACCACTTGTCCGCCCCCGCCTCGCGCCAGAAATTGACGACATCGGCGCTGCCGGCGAGCGGGGCGTCCGCGCTCACGGATTGTCCCGCAAGGCGCGGCGCAGGATCTTGCCGACATTGGTCTTCGGCAGTTCGTCGCGGAATTCGATATATTTCGGCACCTTGTAGCTGGCGAGCTCGGTGGCCATGAACTGACGCAGATCGCGGTCGTTGAGCTCGGGCTTCTTCTTCACCGCGAACAGTTTCACCGCCTCGCCGGAATGCGCATCGGGCACGCCGACGGCGGCGCATTCGAGCACGCCGCCCTGCATCATCGCCACGTCCTCGACCTCGTTGGGAAAGACCTTGAAGCCGGATACCGAGATCATGTCCTTCTTGCGGTCGACGATGGTGACACGGCCGGCAGCGTCCATGACGCCGATGTCGCCCGTGCGGAAGAAGCCGTCGGCGGTCATCACCCGGGCCGTTTCTTCCGGCCGCCGCCAATAGCCCGCCATCACCTGCGGCCCGCGCGCGCAGATTTCGCCGCGTTCGCCGAGAGCCACCTCATTGTTATCGTCATCGCGGACGGAAATCTCGGTCGAGGGCAGCGGCAGCCCGATGGTGCCGGTCCATTGAACGATGTCGCCGCGGTTGCAGGTGAGCACCGGGGAGGTTTCCGACAGGCCATAGCCTTCGATGATCGGCCGCCCGGTCGCCTTGAACCAGGCGTCGGCCACCGCTTTTTGCACCGCCATGCCGCCGGCCACCGCGGCCTTCAGCGCGCTCCAGTCGAGCTTGCCGAAATCGCGGTGATGCAGCAGCGCGTTGTAGAGCGTGTTGACCGCCGGAAACATGGTGGCCGGATATTTCGCGATTTCCTTGATCAGGCCGTTGAGGTCGCGCGGATTGGGAATCAGCACGCAGAGCCCGCCGGCATGCATGCCGAACAGCAGGCAGGCGGTGAGCGCGAAGATGTGATAGAGCGGCAGCGCGGTGATGATCACCATGCGATCGACCGGCGGCGGCAGCGCGATCATCGGCTCGTTCCAGGCGACAACCTGCAGCAAATTGGCGACCAGATTGCGGTGCAGCAGCGTCGCGCCTTTGGCGATGCCGGTGGTGCCGCCGGTATATTGCAGGAAGGCGACGTCGTCGGGTCTGACGTCGGCGCGCGCGAAGGCAAGCTTGCGGCCGGCAGCGAGCGCCGCAGGAAATGTCGTCGCGCCGGCCAAAGTGTAGGCCGGCACCAGCTTTTTCACATGGCGCACGACCATATTGACTACGGCGCCTTTCACCGTGCCGAGCAGATCGCCCATGCTGGCGACGATCACGTGCTTGACCGGCGTCTGCGGCAGCGCCTCCTGGAGCACGTGAGCGAAATTTTCCAGTACGATGATCGTTTCGGCGCCGGCGTCGGTGAGCTGGAATTCCAGCTCGCGCGGCTTGTACAGCGGATTGACGTTCACCACCGTGAAGCCGGCGCGGAGAATGGCGCAGACGGCGACGGGAAACTGCAGCACGTTCGGCATCATGACGGCGACACGGTCGCCGCGCTTGAGGCCCTTGCTCTGCAGCCACGCCGCCAGAGCGCGCGAGGCGGCATCGAGCCCGCCATAGTCGAGCTCCTTGTCCATGCAGGCAAAGGCTGGCCGGTCGCGGTAGCGGGCGAAGCTTTCCTCGAACATCGCCACCAGCGACGAGTATTTCGTCGGGTCGATTTCTGCGGCGACGCCCGGCGGGTAACTCCGCAGCCATGGGCGATCGATTGGGCGCTCCATTGGCCGTTGCATGGCGTTTCCTCAGATGCCGCGGGCTCCACACCGGCCTGGCCGGCGGTTCGCCGCTAACATGAGTCGAGTCGAGGACACGCGCAAGGGTGTGCGCAAACCTAGCGATCGACGCCGCCAAACGGCACCAGCGGATTGTCGGTCAGCGCGGCGCGATCCGGCCGGTCAGGCGCTGCGGCGCCGATAAAGGCCTCGAACAGCTCGGCGACGGTGCGCTGCGGCAGGTCGCGGGTGATGAAGACCAGCCGGGTGCGGTGGTCGTCGTCCGGCCAGCGTTCGAGCCGCGCCGTCGGATGAAAGACGTGCTGCACCCCGTGCACCACCACCGGCGTCTCCGGCATTTCGGCCAGTTTCACGATGCCCTTGACCCGCAGCAGCTTGGCGCCGTGGGTCGCGCGCAGCAGCTCGAGGAACATGTCCAGCGTGCCGGCGGGGATCGCGGCATCGGCCGTGAGCACGAAGGAGGCGATATGCTCGTCGTGGCGGTTGACGTCGTGATGATGGTGGTAGTCGTGATCCGCCGCATAGGCCTCGGCCACCAGCCACTTTTTTACGTCGGGAATTTTCTTGTCCGCATCGTAAAGGCCGTTGTTGAGGATGCGCTCTGCCGTCGCTTCGCCTTTGGCGGCATCGAAGATCGGCGCCGCCGGATTGAGCGCGCGCAGCCGCTCCCTCAGCGCCGCGATCTGCGCGCTCCCGGCGAGATCGGTCTTGGTCAGCACCAGCCGGTCGGCCATCGCCGCCTGCTTCACCGCCTCGGCGTGCGCGTCGAGCGTGGCGGCGCCGTTGACCGCATCGACCACGGCGACGACGCCGTCGAACCGGTAGCGCAGCAAGAGATAGGGATGCACCATCGCCGTGTGCAGCACCGGCGCCGGATCGGCGAGCCCGGTGGTCTCCAGCAACACGCGGCGGAAATTGCAGCGCCGGTTGTCGAGATCGCGCAGCAGGGTTTCCAACGCATCGACGAGGTCGCCGCGCATAGTGCAGCACAGGCAACCCGATTGCAGCAGCACCATGTTGTCGCCGACATATTCGACCAGCAGATGGTCGAGGCCGATCTCGCCGAACTCGTTGATGATGACGGCGGTGTCGGCGAGCGCCGGATCTTTGAGCAGGCAGTTGAGCAGCGTCGTCTTGCCGGCGCCGAGAAAGCCGGTGAGCACGGTGAGCGGGATCGGCTCCGCCGGTCCGCGGCGCCGGCGGCTCTCCTCCGCCGCGCTCATTGCGCCGCCGCGGCGGCCTTTGGTTTTGCCGGTTTCTTGGCGGTCTTTTTGTCAGGCTTGGCCGCGGCCTGACCGTCCGGCTTGTCCGCGGTGTCGGCCTTGGCGGAGGCGACGCGCTTTTTCTTCTTGGCCGGCCCGCCGCCTGCGAACTGGGCCACGGTGTCGGGATGATCGGCGGGGCCGGTGAACACGCGGATCGGCGCCTCGGTCTCGACCGCGGGGCCAAGCACGAATTTTCCGGCCGCCGGCTTCAGGTTCGAGAGCATGAACGCCTGCGCCGAATTGCTGGTGTCGCCGGTGCCGGATTCGCCGGTCGGCGTGGCCGAAGCGGACGCCGCGGGCTCGTCCTCGTCGTTGTCTTCGGACGGCGGCTTGCGGCGGTGGCCGCCGCACATCTCTTCACGCAGGTTTGGCGGCTGGGCGTCGATCGGCGCCAGCGCATCGACCGTGCCAAGCGCGGGCGTCAGCCAGGTCAGTCCGCCGCCGTTGAAGCCGCGCTCAAGCAACTGTGCCGCCTTCTGCGCGCGTGCGCCGCCCGACCAGGCGCCGAGCACAATGGCGATCAGGCGGCGGCCGTTGCGCGTAGCGGAGGCGACGACATTGTATCCGGAGGCGCAGATGAAGCCGGTCTTCATGCCGTCGGCGCCGGGATAACGGTCGAGCAGCGAATTGTAGTTGCGCATCACCCGGTTGCCGTACTGGATGGCGTGGATGTGCCAGAGGTAATCGTATTCCGGATATTCGGTGATCAGCGCGCGGGCGAGAATGCCGAGGTCGCGCGCCGAGGTGACATGGTTTTCCGCCGGCAGCCCGTTGGGATTGACGAAATTGCTCTGCGTCATGCCGAGCCTTCGCGCATTGGCGTTCATCATGTCGGCGAAGCCCTCGATCGAGCCGCCGACGCCTTCGGCGATCACCACCGCCATGTCGTTCGCCGATTTCACCAACAGCATCTTCAGCGCGTTGTCGACCGTGACCGTCGTGCCGATCTTGAAGCCCATATGCGTCGGCGGCATCGCCGCCGCGTTGCGCGACACCGTGAGCAAGGTGTTCATGCTGACGCGGCCTTCCTTGATCGCGCGCAGCGTCGTGTATGTCGTCATCAATTTGGTGACGGAAGCCGGGTACCAGGGGTAGGTCGCGTTTTCCGCGTGCAGAACCTTGCCGGTGGACGCCTCGATCAAGAGCTGCGCCTCGGCCCGCGCCTGGCCGCTGCCGGCGAGCGCCAGCGCGGCGAGCGCTGCAAATCCAGCCAGCAGGGAACGGGCGCGCGGGGAATAGGGCACTCTTGGCGGGTCCTGCGTTCGGGCTCGGAAACGGCCGGTTCCATCGGCGACGGTGCTAGGCTATTAAGGCCTTGTACCTAAGCTTTAAATGAGAGGCAAAGCCACCCTTGCCCCCAGCGTGGATTGTGGTGACCTTGCCCCCACATCGCCGATTAATGCGACCAAAGTTCGGCAACGGAGAACGCAAATGACCGCGGCAATTGTCGGTTGGGCCCATACCCCCTTTGGCAAGCTTGGCGGCGAGAGCCTGGAAAGCCTCATCGTGCGCGTCGCCGGCGAGGCGCTGGCCGATGCCGGCGTTGCAGCCAGGGATGTCGACGAGATCGTGCTCGGGCACTTCAACGCCGGCTTTTCGCCGCAGGATTTTACCGCTGCACTGGTGCTGCAGGCGTCCCCCGATCTGCGCTTCAAGCGGGCAACGCGGGTGGAGAACGCCTGTGCCACTGGCTCAGCGGCGGTGCATCAGGGCATCAAGTCGATCGAGGCGCGCGCTGCGCGCGTCGTGCTCGTCGTCGGCGTCGAGCAGATGACGACGACCCCCGGTCCCGAGATCGGCCGCAACCTGCTCAAGGCATCCTACGTGCGCGAGGAGGCCGATATCGACGGCGGCTTTGCCGGCATCTTCGGCAAGATCGCCGGGCTCTATTTCCAGAAATGGGGCGACCAGTCGGACGCGCTCGCCATGATCGCGGCCAAGAACCACAAGAACGGGGTCGGCAATCCTTACGCGCAGATGCGCAAGGATCTCGGCTACGAGTTCTGCCGTACCGAAAGCGAGAAGAATCCCTTCGTCGCCGGGCCGCTCAAGCGCACCGATTGCTCGTTGGTGTCCGACGGCGCCGCCGCGGTGGTGCTCGCCGATATCGACACCGCGCTCAGGCTCGACAAGGCAATCGCCTTCCGCGCCGCCGAGCATGTGCAGGATTTCCTGCCGATGTCGAAACGCGACATCCTCAAATTCGAGGGCTGCTCGCAGGCCTGGGCTCGGGCGCTGGCCAAATCCGGGCTTGCCCTCGGCGACCTGTCGTTCGTCGAGACGCATGACTGCTTCACCATCGCCGAGCTCATCGAATATGAGGCGATGGGGCTCACGCCGGAAGGCCAGGGTGCTCGCGCCATCAAGGAAGGCTGGACGCAGAAAAGCGGCAAGCTGCCGGTCAATCCGTCCGGCGGTCTCAAGGCCAAGGGTCATCCGATCGGCGCCACCGGCGTCTCCATGCACGCGCTGACGGCGATGCAATTGACCGGTACCGCCGGCGATCTGCAGGTCAAGGACGCGCGTCTCGGCGGCATCTTCAACATGGGCGGCACCGCGGTCGCCAATTACGTGAGCATCCTTGAGCGGATCAAGTAGCGCACAGTCGCGCGCACATTTTGCGTCATTGTTTTTTGGCAAGCGTAAAGTTGATCGCTTTCAACACAACTAATTTTAACGGCCTTCACTGCGGCTAATTTTAATGAGGTTAAAATTTTCGCGCGAGGCGCGCGGAAAATTCCCCGTTATAATATCGTATAATCGATATATATTGTTCTGCGATGTGGCACGGGTCGGAGGATCTGGCGCCGACACGTCGGGGGAATTCGGCGTATGACCAATATTCCAACCGATCTTTTGCGTACGCTGATCACTGTCGTTGATCTGCGCAGCTTCACCAAGGCCGCGGCTTCGCTTGGCGTGACGCAGCCGGCGGTCAGCGCGCAAATCAAGCGGCTGCAATTGCTCATCGGTAGTGATCTGCTCGACCGCAGCGCGCCGGGCGTCAGTCTCACGCAACAGGGCGAGATGGTCGTCGACTATGCGCGACGGCTGCTGTCGCTCAACGACCAGATCGTCAATCTCGGTCCGCAGCCGGAACTGGTGATCCGCATCGGTACGCCGAGCGATTACGTCGCTTCCGTTCTCACCGGCACCCTTGCCCGGCTGCGCAACGAATGGCCGGACGTGCGTTT
>DATJYA010000118.1:0-2072 GCA_035499835.1 Pseudolabrys sp. | reverse complement strand
GGGCCTGGCTGTGCGGCAGATAGCGGCCGTTGACGTAGGCGACCCGCGACATCGAGGGCTAACCTATTCCCAGCGCCTTGAGCTTGCGATGCAGCGCCGAGCGCTCCATGCCGACGAATTCCGCGGTGCGCGAGATATTGCCGCCGAAGCGGGAAATCTGCGCCACCAGATATTCGCGCTCGAACACTTCGCGCGCGTCGCGTAACGGCAGACCCATGAGCTGCTCGCCGCCATTGCCGTTGGGCATGCTCGGTACCATGGAGCCGACGTCCGGCGGCAGCATGCTGGCATTGAGCACCATGTCGGGATCGCCGCTGGCGAGGATCATCAGCCGCTCGATGTTGTTGCGCAGCTGCCGCACATTGCCGGGCCAGTCGTGCGACTGCAGCACCGCCATGGCGTCCTCGCCGATGCGCCGCTTGGGCAGGCCGGTCGCCTGCGAGATTTGCTCCATGAAATAGTCGACCAGGTCGGGGATATCCTCGCGCCGCTCGGCCAGCGGCGGCACCCGGATCGGCACCACCGAGAGCCGGTGATAGAGATCTTCGCGGAATTTCCCCTCGGCGATGGCCGCTTCCAGATTGCGCGCCGTCGACGAGACGATGCGCACGTCGACGGCAACCTTGGCACTGCCGCCGACGCGCTGGAAGGTCTGGTCGACCAGCACGCGCAGGATCTTGTTCTGCGTCTCGCGCGGCAGGTCGGCGATGTCGTCGAAAAACAGCGTGCCGCCATGCGCCTCTTCCAGCGCTCCGCTCTTGCGTGCCTCGGCGCCATTGGAATGATCGACACCGAACAGCTCGATCTCCATGCGGTCCGGCGTAATCGCCGCGGCGTTGACGACAACGAAGGGTCCACTGGCCCGGGTCGAGGCCTGATGGATGCTGCGCGCGGCGAGTTCCTTGCCGGAGCCGGAGGGGCCGACGATGAGAATGCGGCTGTTGGTCGGCGCCACCTTGTCGATCACCTGGCGCAACTGGCTGATTGCGGCGGAACGGCCGATCAGCGTCGGCGGCAGCGGCGCCAGTTGCTTGAGCTGCTTGACCTCGCGCTTGAGGCGCGAAGTCTCCAGTGCACGGTCGGCCACCAGGATCAGGCGGTCCGCCTTGAACGGTTTTTCGATGAAATCGTAGGCGCCGCGCTTGATGGCGGCGACCGCGGTTTCGATGTTGCCGTGGCCGGAGATCATCACCACGGGCATTTCCGGGTGCTCCTGCTTGATGGCGTCAAGCATCTGCAGGCCGTCGAGCTTGCTGCCCTGCAGCCAGATGTCGAGGAACACGAGGTTGGGACGCTGCGCGGCGATCGCAGCGAGCGCCTCGTCGCTGTTGCGCGCGCTGCGCGCGGCGTAGCCCTCGTCCTGCAGGATCCCCGCGACCAGATCGCGGATATCGGCTTCGTCATCGACAATCAGGATATCGGCGGCCATGGCGTTACTTGCTCATCGATGGTTGTTTTTCTTTGGCGGGAGCGTCGCCGTGGCCGGCGGCGGCAAAGCGTACGCGGACCCAGGCGCCGCGCTGGCCCGGGATTTTTTCGGCGGCGTCGCGCAATTCGATCGAGCCGCCGTGCTCCTCGACGATGCGGCCGACGATGGCGAGGCCGAGTCCCGTGCCCTTCTCGCGCGTCGTGACGTAGGGTTCGAGCAGCCGGCTGCGGTTCCCCTTCGGCAGACCGATGCCGTTGTCGACGACGTCGATGATAATGTCGTCGCCGTCACGGGCGGCAAAGACGTGGATCGAGCCCTTGCCGAGTTCGGTCGCCGGCACCGCCGCAATCGCTTCGCTGGCATTCTTGATGATGTTGGTGAGCGCCTGCGAGATCAGCCGCCGGTCGAACCGCGCCGGCATCGAGTCCTCGGCGACATCGGCCTCGATGTCGATTTCGGCGTGGCCGACGCGCATCAGGAACACCGTCTGCCGCACCGTGTCGGCGACGTCCTCGGCCGCGATTACCGGCTTGGGCATGCGGGCAAAGCGCGAAAACTCGTCGACCATGCGCTTGATGTCGTCGACCTGACGCACGATCGTGTCGGTGCACTGGTCAAAGACGGCGCGGTCCTCGCCGATGAG
>DATJYA010000117.1:0-10163 GCA_035499835.1 Pseudolabrys sp. | reverse complement strand
GGTGCGGCGCGACTTGCGCTCGATGCCGAGCCCGGTCGAGGCATTGCCCTGCGGGTCGAGGTCGACGACCAGGACCTCTTCGCCGATCGCCGCGAGCGCGGTGCCGAGATTGATCGCCGTCGTGGTCTTGCCGACGCCGCCCTTCTGGTTGGCCACCGCGATCACCCGCGGCCGGCTGCCGGGCGCCGGCTTGGCCGCCGGGCCGTCCTTGGCAAAAGGCACAACCTGGGGCTCGCCGGGCGGCGGGCCGTTTCGGCTATCGGAAGTGTCGGTCATGCGAATTCGCCTTGTTCTGGTGATTCTCGCGTTGTTCTTGGCAATTCCGGCTTGTTCTGCACCAATTCTACGCTCGATGACGCTTGACGAGGCCGCGGACGACGACAATCTGGCCATCCGGGCTGGTGACGCTGAGAACTTTGGCTGCCTGGATAGTCCAATATTTAGCGGCTTCGGTCAATTCGGCATCTACATCTTGACCCTTGGGGAATAGGCCAATGGCCCCCTTGGCGATCAGCGGAAACGCCTGATCGCAAAGACCTTTTAGCGGCGCCAAAGCGCGGGCCGTGACCACGTCGATGGGTTCTGCACAGCCTTTCACGTAATCCTCGACCCGCATCTGCTGCACTTGCGCTTTGACCCCGGTCACCCGCACCGCTTCGCGCAAGAATGCGGCCTTTTTTCCATTGCCTTCAATGAGATGGACCACGCCGCCCGTCTCGCTCAGGGCGCAGGCGAGCGGAATGCCGGGGAAACCGCCCCCAGATCCGAAATCGGCCCAGACCTTTGCGCCCGGCGCCAGCGGCAAGAGCTGCAGCGAATCGGCGATGTGCCGGCTCCAGATACGAGGAAGCGTAGACGATGCAATGAGGTTCTGTTTCTGCTGCCAGAGCAACAGCGCTTCTACGAACCTGTCCAGACGCTGTTCTGTTTCACGTGAAACAGACGTCAGCAGCAGCGCGCGCGCTTTGTCGGCGGCAAGATCGGCGCCCTGCCCGCTGTTGCTCAAGCGATTTTCGCGGCCTTGTGCCGGCCACGGCGCACATGCGCGACCAGCAGTGTCAGCGCCGCCGGCGTGACGCCATCGATGCGCGCGGCATGACCGATGGTGCGCGGGCGCTGCGCGGCCAGTTTCTGCTTCACTTCGTTGGAAAGGCCGGGCAGCGAGGCGTAGTCAAGTTCGTCCGGCAATGCGAAACTTTCATCGCGCCGGTAGGCCGCGACATCGGCGGCCTGGCGCGAGAGATAGACCTCGTACTTCGCATCGATCTCGATCTGCTCGGCGATATTCGGCGCAAGTTCGGCAAAACGCGGCCAGATTTTTGCGAGCTCGGACATCGAAATATGCGGATGCGACAGCAATTCGAACGCGCTGCGCCGTTGTCCGTCTTTGTTCAGCGTGAGGCCGTGACGCTCGGCTTCCTTCGGCGTCAGCGAAACCGATTTCGCAAATTCGCGCGCGTCATTGAGCGCCGAATTTTTCCCGGCAAAAATCTTCGCGCGCGTTGCGCCGACGCAGCCGATGGCAATTCCCTTTGCGGTCAGACGTTGGTCGGCATTGTCGGCGCGCAGCGCCAGGCGATATTCGGCGCGTGAGGTGAACATGCGATACGGTTCGCTGACGCCGCGCGTGACCAGATCATCAATCATCACACCGATATAGGCTTGCGCGCGATCGAAGATGATTTCGTCACTGTCGCCGGCGCGTGACGCCGCATTGAGACCTGCAAGAAGTCCCTGTGCCGCAGCCTCTTCGTAACCGGTGGTGCCGTTGATCTGCCCGGCGAGAAACAGTCCGCGCAGACGCTTGGTTTCCAGCGTGGCCTTGAGCTCGCGCGGATCGACGAAATCATATTCGATGGCGTAGCCAGGACGAACGAGTTTCGCCTTTTCCAGGCCGCGAATGGTCGCGACCAAAGCATGCTGCACCTCTTCCGGCAGCGAGGTCGAAATTCCGTTCGGATAAACCGTCGTATCGTCGAGACCTTCCGGCTCGAGAAAAATCTGATGGCCGTCGCGCTCGCCGAACTTGACGATCTTGTCCTCGATCGACGGACAGTAACGCGGGCCCCGGCTGGCGATTTGTCCGGAATACATCGGCGAGCGATGCACATTGTCGCGAATGATCCGGTGCGTGGCTTCGCCGGTGCGCGTGATGCCGCATTGAATCTGCGGATTGTCGATGCGCGTCGTCAGCATCGAGAACGGCTCCGGCGGCGTGTCGCCAGCTTGCATCTCGAGCGCGGACCAATCGATGGTGCGGCCGTCGAGCCGCGGCGGCGTTCCGGTCTTCAGACGGCCGAGGGCGAAGCCGATATTTTCCAACGTGCGCGATAGCCCCAATGCCGGCGCCTCGCCGACGCGGCCGGCGGGGATCTGCTTTTCGCCGACATGGATAAGCCCGCCCAGGAATGTCCCGGTGGTCAGCACCACGGCGCCACAGGAGATTTCGCGGCCGTCGGCAAATTTGACCCCGCTGATTCGGCCGTCGGCAATGATGAGATCGTCGGCTTCGGCCTCGATGACCTGCAGATTGGGCGTTTGCCGAATCGCATCCTGCATCGCCGCCGCATAGAGTTTGCGGTCGGCCTGGGCGCGGGGCCCGCGCACGGCGGGGCCCTTGCGGCGGTTCAAAACGCGAAACTGGATGCCGCCGCGGTCGGCGACGCAGCCCATGAGGCCATCGAGGGCATCGATTTCGCGGACCAGGTGGCCCTTGCCGAGCCCGCCGATGGCCGGGTTGCAGGACATGGCGCCGATAGTGGCAAAGCAATGCGTCACCAGCGCCGTTTGCGCGCCCATGCGGGCCGCCGCAGCCGCGGCTTCACAGCCGGCATGGCCGCCGCCGATCACTACGACGTCGAATCGCGTTTGCATTTCGGGCCTCGGATGCAGGCCTTGTAGCGGACGCGGTTTATGGGGTCAAAAAGTACCCAAGAGGGCGCCGATGTTTCACGTGAAACACAGGAAGAGCCAAAAAAATCGATGTTTCACGTGAAACATAGCGACGAAAACGGTAATTAATTACCGCATTTCTGGCGATTCCTCGGCCGTAAACGCCCCTCGTGAAGGCCGATAAAGCCGTTGTTCGGCCATTCCTCGACTTCCTCGGCGGGCGGCTTGCCGGCAGCGATCGCCTGGCTATTTGCCGATGCAGAAATCGCGGAAAATCACGTCGAGAATATCCTCGACATCGACCCGGCCGGTGAGGCGGCCAAGGGCGCGGGCGGCGAGCCGTAGCTCCTCGGCGATCAACTCCTCGCGCCTAACAGCGGGGCCGCTCAAGGCGCGGCCCAGGGCCTCTTCAGTGTCCTTCAGCGCCCGCCGATGTCGCTCCCGGGTCACTAAAGCTGCCTCCGCACCGGCCAAATGGCTCTCGGCATAGCCAGTGAGGGCTTGCAACAGCGCATCAAAGCCGGCGCCGGTCACTGCTGAAATATTGGACACAGATTCATCTTGACTGAACTTTCGTTCACTGCTACCTGTTAACCCATTGGTAACCATATCTTTTAATGCTTCATTAGATCGATCTTTGGATTCGCTTGTATACAACACTGATGTGATCCCTGATTCACTTTTACCGGACAACAGGTCGATCTTGTTGCGGATACGCCAAGTCCTTGTCTTGGTTACTGTTTCGTCAACAGCCGGGGCGCTGGCGTCCTCCACCCACAGCACCAGGTCGGCTGCGGCGGCGCGCTCGCGGGCGCGGCGCACCCCTTCCATCTCCACCGGGTCGTCGGTCGCGCGAATGCCGGCGGTGTCGAGCAGCGTCACCGGCAAGCCGGCGAGATCGAGATGCACCTCGATCACGTCGCGCGTGGTGCCGGCGTAGGGCGAAACGATCGCCGCCTCGCGGCGAGCCAGCCGGTTGAGCAGCGTCGACTTGCCGGCGTTGGGCGGTCCGGCGATGGCCACCACCACCCCGTCGCGCAAACGTTCGCCGCGGCTGCCGTCGGCGAGCACCGCGGCGATTTCGTCCTTGAGTTCGCGCGCCGTCGCCAGCGCCGGCTTGAGCAGATCCGGCGGCACATCGCCTTCGTCGGAAAAATCGATCGCCGCTTCGACCAGCGCCAGCGCCCGGATCAGCTTCTGCCGCCAGGCTTCGGCGCGGTTGCCGAGCAGGCCGCGGAGCTGGCGATAGGCCTGGCGCCGCTGCGCTTCGGTCTCCGCCATCACCAGATCGGCGAGGCCCTCGACCGCCGTCAAATCGAGCTTACCGTTCTCGAAGCCGCGGCGGGTGAATTCGCCGGCCTCCGCCGGGCGCAGTCCCTCAAGCTTCGACAGCGCGGCGAGCGTGGCGGCGATCACGGCGCGGCCGCCGTGCAACTGCAGCTCGGCTGTGTCCTCGCCGGTTTCGCTCGCCGGCGCCGCAAACCACAGCGCCAGCGCTTCATCGATGATCTCGCCCGATTGCGGATCGTGAACGCGGACGAGAGCCGCCTCGCGCGGTTTGGGAATCTTGCCCGTCAGCGCCTTCAGCGCCTCACCCGCACGCGGACCGGACATGCGGATGACGGCAATCGCCGCCGGCGGCCGGCCGGAGGAGAGGGCGTAGATGGTATCGCGGGCAGACATCGCGGCGGACAGTGCGTCCCGAAAAGATAAGCGGTCAAGAGACTGCAAAGGCCGCCGTTTTCGCTATGCTCGGCACAACAAAAGCCACAGCCGCAAAAATGCGGACGCCAAAATAAGGGGGGACCAATGCCCAATCGAACTCCGGCGGCAATATTCGCCGTTACGCTGCTCGCCCTTGGTGCGACAGCCACGCCGCTGTCGGCTGACGATTATCCGTCGCGCCCCGTGGTGCTGATCGTGCCGCAGCCGCCGGGCGGCGGAACCGACATCATCACCCGCATCATCGCCGAACCATTGTCCAGGCAGTTCGGCCAGTCGTTCGTCGTCGAGAACAAGACCGGCGCCGGCACCGTTGTCGGCACCGTCGCCGCGGCGCAGGCCGCGCCCGACGGCTATACTTTGGTGACCGGCCTCAATGCCAACATGGCGGTGAATGTCAGCCTGTTCTCCAATCTCGCCTACGATCCGATCCGCGATTTCACCCCGGTCGGCATGCTGGCGGAATTTCCGTTCGTGCTGGTCGTGAACACGGATTTCCCGGCGAAGTCGGTCAAGGAGCTGATCGACATGGCCAAGGCCAAGCCGGGCGATATCAACTACGCTTCCGCCGGCAACGGCACCGGCCAGCATCTCTCGATGGAGCTTTTCAAGCTGATGGCGGGGGTCAACCTGACGCACGTGCCGTATCGCGGCGCGGCGCCGGCTTACACCGACGTGCTGTCGGGACGCACGCCGGTCTTCATCGACAACCTGTCGAGCGCGCTCGGCCAGATCAAAGGCGGCAAGGTGAGGGCGCTCGGCGTCACCAGCACCGTGCGCTCGCCACTGCTGCCCGATGTGCCGACCATCGGCGAAACTATTCCCGGCTATCAAAACTACGTCTGGTTCGGATTGTGGGCGCCGAAGAAGACGCCGCGCCCCATCGTCGAGCGGCTGCACGCCGAAATCGAAAAGGCGGTCGCCGATCCCGCGGTCCAGGAGAGGATCAAGAAGGACGCCGGCATGCCGATGGACACGCCGCTCGCCGACATCGAGCCCATGGTCAAGGGCGAGATCGCCAAATGGGCCGATGTGGTCAAACGCGCCAACATCGCCGTGCAGCACTAGCGCCAGACGGCGGGCGCGGGCAGGGAGACGACGTTCGTGCCTCAAGGCCGTTCAAGATTGCCAACGGCCTTCATCGTTATCGCAGGCGCTCTTCTGGCCTACGGCCTCATCGCCTATATCGCGCTGCCCTATGCCTGGACGCACTACGAGCACCAGAGGGGACTCGCCGGACTGCCTATGGTGACGCGCACGGCGCAGAACATTCCCGGCGACCCCATCAATGTTGGTCTGGTCGGCGCGAAAGAGGACGTGCTGTGCGCCATGCATGCCGCAGGCTGGTATCCGGCCGATCCGATCACGTTCCGCTCCAGCCTCGCCATCGTCGGCAGCGTCATCCTGCGCCGGCCTTACCGCGACGCCCCGGTGAGCCCTCTCTTCTACGACGGGCGGCGCGAGGATCTGGCCTTCGAATTGCCCTCCGGCCAAAGCGCCGACCGCCGGCATCACGTCCGCTTCTGGCAGGTGCTCGAGCGAGGACAGGAAGGACGCCCGGTCTGGCTCGGCGCCGTGACCTTCGACCGCGATGTCGGCTTCAGCCGCTACACCGGGCAGATCACGCACCATATCGGCCCGGACATCGACGCCGAGCGCGACGGGCTCATCAACGACCTGCGAATGGCGAATGTGGTTGCGGCCATCTACGAAGTCTCCGGCGTCGGGCCGACGCTGGCGGCCTGGAACGGCGAGGGCGACCGCTACTACACCGACGGTGAAATCAAGATCGCGCGCCTGGTCGCCGGCTGCGACGCCAGGACCGAGACCACGGTCGAACTGGACAATCCACCGCTCGTCGACTTCAAGAACCAGACGTGGAAGGCAATTATCGGCCCGCTCGAATCGAGCGTGCCCGCGAACGATGCGGAGGGACCCTGATGGAGAATTCATTTGGCGGAAAATGCGCCTTAATCACCGGCGCCAGCCGCGGGCAGGGCGCTGCCGAAGCCCGGCTGTTTGCGCAAAAGGGCGCCGCAGTGATCGTCGCCGATGTGCTCGATGCCGAAGGCGCCGCGCTGGTCAAGGACATCCGCGCCGCCAGGGGCCAAGCCGAATACATCCATCTCGACGTGGCGAACGAGGCGGATTGGCAGAAGGCGATCGCTTTCGCCAAGGAAAAATTCGGCGGCCTGCACGTGCTGGTGAACAACGCCGGCGTGGCGCTGCGCGGCAAGAACATCGGGGCCACCACGCGCGAGGACTGGGACCGCGTGCTCTCGATCAATCTCACCGGGCCGTTTCTCGGCACGCGCGCCGCCGCGCCCTTGCTGCGCGACAGCGGCGGCGGCGCCATTATCAACATCGGCTCGACTGCCGGCATCAACGGTCACTTCGCCGCCGCCTACAGCGCCGCCAAATGGGGCCTGCGCGGCCTCACCAAATGCGCGGCGATGGAATATGCCGATTGGGGAATCCGCGTGAATGCGGTGCATCCGGGCATCGTGAAAACGCCGATGGTCGAAGGCTCCGACGCCTTTGTCGAGGCGATGACGCAAGTGACCGCGCTCAACCGCCCGGCCACCGCCGAGGACGTCGCGCGTTGCGTGGTGTTTCTCGCCGGCGACGACGCCAGATATCTCACCGGCATCGATCTGCCGGTCGACGGCGGCTTCACCGCGCTCGGCGTCTATCGCGAAGTGTGGAAGCGGGCGATCAGGACGTAGCGGCATGTCGTCACCGGGCTTGTCCCGGTGACCCCGACAAGGCAGGCCCTGCGCCCATAAACGGGATGGCCGGGACAAGCCCGGCCATGACAAGGTAGGCGCATGACAGCAACCTCCGCCCACACCAACCGCCCAGTGAATCAACTCGCCGGCGCCACCTCGCCCTATCTGCTGCAGCATCAGCACAATCCGGTCGACTGGTGGCCGTGGGGACCGGAGGCGCTGGCGAAAGCGAAACGCGAGGGCAAGCCGATCCTGCTCTCGGTCGGCTATGCCGCCTGCCACTGGTGCCACGTCATGGCGCACGAGAGTTTCGAGGACGAAGCGACCGCGCGGGTGATGAACGAGCTGTTCGTCAACATCAAGGTCGACCGCGAGGAGCGGCCCGACATCGATCAGATCTACATGAACGCGCTGCATCTGCTCGGCGAGCAGGGCGGCTGGCCGCTGACGATGTTTCTGACGCCCGCCGGCGAGCCGGTGTGGGGCGGCACATATTTTCCCAAGGAGTCGCGGTTCGGCCGCGCGGCCTTTGTCGACGTGCTGCGCGAGGTGGCGCGGCTGTTCCGCGACGAGCCGGCAAAGATCGAGCAGAACCGCGCGGCGCTGCTGGCGCGCTTGGCCTCCAAGGCGCGGCCTGCGGGCAAGGTGACCATCGGCTTGCCGGAGCTCGACGCGGCGGCGCGCCAGCTCGGCAATATGTTCGACAGCGTCAACGGCGGCCTGCGCGGCGCGCCGAAATTTCCGCAGCCGGCATTGCTGGAAATGCTCTGGCGGGCGGGGATGCGCGAAGCCGCCGCTAACCCTCTCCCCGCGCAGCGGCGGGGAGGGTCGGCGAGCGCCGGAGGCGTGAGCCGGGGTGGGGGGAATTCCGCCAACGATCATACACCCCCCACCCCCGACCCCTCCCCGCCGTTCGCTTCGCTCTCGGGGGGAGGGGAGAGCAACCGCTTCTTCGAGACGGTGGAATTCTCGCTGGAGAAGATGTGCGAGGGTGGCATCTACGATCATCTCGGCGGCGGCTTCTCGCGCTACTCGGTCGACGAGCGCTGGCTGGTGCCGCATTTCGAGAAGATGCTCTACGACAATGCGCAGCTTCTGGATTTGCTGGCGCTCGCCTACAATTATTCCAAGAACGGCATCGCTTCGCTCGCCTATGGCAGCGGCAAGCCGCTGTTCAGGCAGCGCGCGCGCGAAACCGTGGGCTGGCTGGCGCGCGAGATGACGACGAAGGAGGGCGCCTTCGCCGCCTCGCTCGACGCCGACTCGGAGGGCGAGGAAGGCAAGTTCTATGTCTGGTCGAAGAACGAGATCGTCGAACTGATCGGGCCGGAGGCCGGCGCGTTCTTCGCCCGCCACTACGATGTCAGCGACGAGGGCAATTTCGAGGGCCATAATATTCTCAACCGGCTCGCCGCCATGCCGCGGTCCGACAGAGACGAGGCGCGGCTTGCAAGTCTGCGCGCAATCCTGCTCGAGGCGCGCGCGGCCCGCGTGCGGCCCGGGCTCGACGACAAGGTGCTCGCCGACTGGAACGGCTTGATGATTGCAGCGCTGGTCAATGCCGGTGTTGCGCTCGATGAGCCGTCGTGGCTCGACATGGCCAGACGCGCGTTCGCTTTCATCGCCGGCAACATGATCGACGGCGACAGGCTTGGACACTCTTGCCGCGAGGGGCGGCTGCTGCTGCCGGGACTGGCGTCCGATTATGCCGCCATGATCCGCGCCGCGCTCGCTTTGTTTGAGGCGACCGGCGAGCGCGGCTATCTCGACCGCGCGTTGGCCTGGCAGCGCGCGTTCGATGCCCATTACACCGATGCCGAGACCGGCGGCTATTATCTCACGGCCGACGATGCCGAAGGCCTGCTGCTGCGCCCGCACGCGACGGTCGACGATGCGACGCCCAATCCGAACGCGGTCGCGGCCGGCAATCTGGTGCGTCTCGCCGTGCTTGCCGGCGACGATTCCTGGCGCGAGCGCGCCGACCGGCTGATCGAGGGCATCCTGTCGGCGGCGGAACGCAATCTGTTCGCCCATGTGGCGCTGCTCAACGCGCTCGATCTGCGGCTGCGCGCCACCGAGATCGTCGTCACCGGCGCCGACGCCGAAAGGCTGGCGCAAGCGGCGCTGAGGCTGCCGTTCCTCGACCGCATCGTGTTGCGCGCGCGCTCGGCCGCCGACCTGCCGCCTTCGCACCCGGCGCAGGAAAAATTGAAAGCCACGTCTGGCAGCGCCGCCTTCATCTGCGTTGGGGAACACTGCTCGCTGCCGGTGACGAAGCCCGAGGCCATTGCCGCCGCGGTTGCGGCGATGCGGAAGCCTTAAGCCGCGCGCGGCGGCTGCCCCGCCGTCATATGCGCCGGCAGCCATTGGCTCCACGGCTCCGGCGCGATCAGCGTCTTGCTGATCCACACCGGCCAGATGAAATTCTTCTCGTCCATGCGGCCGATCACCGCCGGCTTGTGCAGGTGCTGGTTCTCGGCGTCGAGCCGCACGTCGAAGCCCGACGGCGCGCGGATCGAGCGCCCGGCCAATGCGCGGCGCACCGCGTCGACGTCGGTGGTGCCGGCCGCGGCGACGCTCTGCGCCCAGAGCTGAAAGCCGATCCAGCTTGCCTCCATCGGATCGTTGGTCATCGCCTCGGGATCGTCGGTGAACCGCCGCCATTCGGCGATAAAGGCGTGGTTCTCCGGCGTATCGATCGAATGCAGGTAGCTCCACGACACCATGTGGCCGATGAGGTTGCGCTCCTTCAGCGCCGGCATTTCCGCTTCGCCGAGCGACAGGCTCATCACCGGCAGGATGTCGGCGTCGAGGCCTTGC
>DATJYA010000116.1:0-4836 GCA_035499835.1 Pseudolabrys sp. | reverse complement strand
CTGCTCGAGAACAAGGCCGTAATCCGATATTTGCAGCGCTTGCTTGGCATTTTGCTCGATGAGCAGGACCGTCACACCCTTATCGCGGAGATCTTGGAGGATCGCGAACACCTCTTGCACCATCAATGGCGACAGCCCGATTGACGGCTCGTCGATCAGGATCAATTTTGGATCGAGCAGAAGGCAACGCGCGACTTCCAGCATTTTTTGCTGGCCGCCCGACAGCGTCGACGCCTGCGCGCCGGCTTTCGCCTTGAGCATGGGAAATCGTCGCGTAATTGCGTCCAGACGCGCGGCCAAGCTTGCCTGGTCGCTCAGCGCGACACCGCCCAGCTCCAGATTGTGCCAGACGCTCAATTCCGGAAAGATATTCCGGCCCTGCGGCACATAGGCCACGCCGGCATCGAGCATTTGACGCGGCGTCAGATTGGTGATGTCGCGGCCGTCGAACACAATCGAGCCTTCGCGCACGGGCAACAGACCGAACACCGTCTTGAACAGAGTCGATTTACCAGCGCCGTTCGGCCCGATCACGGTCGTGATTGCGCCGCGGCGCACCCGCGCGGTTGTCCCATTGAGGATGGTCATCTTGCCGTAGCCGGCGAATACGCCATCGAGCATGAGGATCGGACCGGCATCAGTCATCCAGGCACCCTCTAGTGGCCAAGATAGGCTTCGATCACGACGGGGTCGCGGCGAATGTCCTGCGGCGCGCCTTCGGCGATCACGCGCCCCTCGGCCAGAACGAGCACGCGGGTGCACAGCGCCATGACGAATTCCATCTGATGCTCGATGACGACGAAGGTCGCCTGACGCTCGGAATGATAGGCTTGCAGCCGTTCGCGCAGGTGCCCGAGCATGGTCAGGTTCACTCCACCGGCGGGCTCATCGAGCAAGACGAGCCGCGGCCCGGCCATGAAGGCCATAGCGGCATCGAGCAGCTTTTGCTGCCCATAGCTCAATGCTCCGGCCTGTTCGCCGGAAAGATGTGACAGGCGGAAGAATTCGATCATCTGGTCGGCAGCCTCGCCCAGACCTGCGTCGGCTCGGCCGAACAGGCGCGAGGACATCGTGCCCTGATGCTCCTGGCCGGCGAGGATGAGATTGTCCCGCACCGAAAGCTGCGGAAACACCTGCAGCAACTGAAACGTTCGGCTGACCCCCAGTCGGTTGAGGTCGCAGGGCCGCATTCCGGTCGTCGCCTTGCCGTCAACGCGGACCTCGCCATCATTCGGCGTCAATTGGCCGAGCACGCAATTGAACAACGTGGATTTTCCCGACCCGTTCGGCCCGATGATCCCCAGGATTTCCCCCTCGCGCACGTCGAACGATACGTCGTCGACTGCAGTGATGCCGCCAAAACGCTTGCTCAGATTGACGACTTCGAGCACCGCGCTCATGAGCGCGTTCCTTCCACGCCGAGGACGGCCGCAGGCGCCGGGGATGAAGGATTTCGCCGCGTCGCCGCCTTGATCGCGCGCTCGACCATTCCCAGCACGCCATAAGGGCAGAAAGCCATCATCAGCATGATCAGCGCGGCGTAGACCATCAGATAATAGCCTTCGGTGATGCGTACCCATTCGGGGAGCAAAACCGCGATGAGCGCGCCGACAAACGGGCCGAAGAAATATCCGCTGCCACCGACGATCACCATCAGCAGCAGATTGAACGAAAGGCCGAGCGCAAACGAGCCTGGCTCGATGAATTGCACCAGTGGCGCGTAGAGTGCCCCGGCAAGGCCGCCGAGGCTTGAGCCGATGGCGAAGGCCATCAATGTGTAGCGTTGGGTATCAAGCCCGAGTGACAACGCGCGCAGCGGATTTTCCCGCAAGGCGACGAAGGCCCGCCCCCACGGCGAACGCAACATCCACCACGTGGCGGCCGCCAGCACGCACAGCATGCCGAAGCAAAAGAAATAGAAACTCCGCGCGCTGACGGTCGACCAGCCCAGCAATGTTGGCCGCCCAATGCCGCTGATGCCGTAGGTGCCGTGTGTCAGCCACTCCTCGTTGCGCAATACGAGAAAGACGAGCGTCGTGAAGGCAAGCGTGACGAAGGCAAGATAGTGATGCTGCACGCGTAGCGCCGGATAACCGAGAATCCAGCCGATGCCGAAACACAAGAGGCCCGCCGCGACGAAAGCCAGCGGATAAGGACAACCGGCCTGCATAAGCAGCGTTACGGTGTAGGCGCCGATGCCAACGAAGGCGCCCTGCGCCAGCGACACCTGCCCGGCATAACCGAGCGTGAGGTTAAGGCCGATGGCGGCGATGGTCAGCACCGCCCAGGTCGAGATGAGATAAACGCCGTACGGCTTAAGGAAGAACGGTATGGCGACGGCGAAGATCGCGGCGGCGACAACGGCGACGCTGCCCAGGCGTTTCATACCGTGCGCTCCTCGACGCGGCCGAGCAGGCCCTGCGGCCGCCACAAGATCACCGCGATCAGGATGAGCAAGGGAAACGCGCCCCGATAAGTCGATGACACATAAGCAGCGGAAAGATTGTCAAGAATGCCGAGAATAAATCCGCCGAGGATGGCGCCACGCACCTGATTGAAGCCGCCAATAATCGCGGCGAGGAATGCCGCCATGCCCAAGGTCTCGCCATTGGTGAATTTCGCCAGATAAATCGGGCTGATCAGGATCGAAGCGATGGCGACAAGCGCGCCATTGATGAGGAAAGTATAAAGCACCATGCGCCGCACCGGGATGCCGAGAATGCGCGCCAGCGTCGGGTTTTGCGCGGTCGCCTGCATCGAGCGGCCGAGCCGCGTCTTGTTGAGCAGAAGGTTCAACGCCACGACGGTGACGACGGCGACCGCGAGCACGGCGAGACTTTGCGTGGATACCACGGCACCGAAGAAATGCAGATCGACCGATGGCACCAGCGCCGGAAAAGGCTGCGCCTGAGAGCTGTAGAAGTTCTTGGCCGCCTCTTTCAGAAACAGCGACAGAGCAATGGTCGATATCACCAGCGGCAGCACGCCGTGCCGGAGCATGGGATCGACGATAATGAGCTTGAAAAGCAGCCCGAGAACGAGAATCGACAGCGCGATGCCGATCAGTGCCGCCAGCCAGAACGGCGCCCCCCAATTCATCGACGCCAGGATGAAAAACGCCGGCAGCATGACGAATTCGCCCTGGGCGAAATTGATCGTCTGCGACGTCTGCCACAGCAGCGTAAATCCGACGGCAATGAGGGCGTAGATCGCCCCGGTCGCGAGGCCGGATACCAAAAGCTGAATGAACGAAGCCATCGGCGCCCGCGCTTGGCTCCCGCCCGGCATTTGCGCCGGGCGGAAGGATCTGGAGATTAAAAGCTACTTGCCGAGCTTGGGCAGGACTTTAACAATCTTCTGCTTGCCGTTCACGACCTCGCCGAGGAAGCTTTCCCGGTCGATGTCGCCGTTCTTGTCCCAAGTGGCTTCCATCAGAATGTTCGGTTCTTCTTTCGGCGTAATGGTGAGGCCGTGCGCCTTCTCGGCAAAGGCCTTGCTGTCGAATTTGCCGATCTTCTCGGTTACGTATTTGACGAAATAGACGGCGGTGTAGCCTTTGATGCCGTTGTGATCGCAGACGTAGTTGTATTTCTTCTTGAACTTCTCGGCGAACGCCTTGACCGCATCGATCGGCGCATCGACCGTGAGGCCGACGTGACCTTGCACGCCTTCGGCCGCGCCACCGGCGAGGTCGATCACTTTTTGACCAAGCAACGTGGTTTCGCCGATCAGCGGCACCTTGATGCCCTGCTTCTTGGCCTCCTTGAGAAAGCGGGCGCTCTCTTCCTCATTGAGGTACACGAAGATGGCGTCTGCATTTGCGGCTTTGATTTTGACCACGTCGGCAGAGAAGTCGGTCTGGCCGGATTCAGACGAGATGTCGGCGACTACCTTGATGTTGTTGTCCGCCATCTGTTTGACGAAGGTGTCGCGCCCGCCCTTGCCGAAATCATTGTTCACCCAGAGAATGGCGACACTTTTCGCCTTGACGCCGTCGCGGATGTAGTTGGCGATCTTCGGCATGCTGAACTGCTGGCCGAACGAGGTGCGAAAGACGTAAGGGTCGCCTTTCTGCGTGATCGCTGCGGCTTCGCCGCCAACGATTTCCGGAATTTCCGCCTGCTGCGTCAACTGCATGTCGACAAGCACCGAGCCGGAAAAGACCGGGCCGAAAATGACATAGGGTTTGTTGTCGAGAACCTTCTGGATCAAGCCGCGCGACACGCCGGCCTCGCTCTGGGTGTCCAATACGGGCATATCGATCTTCTTGCCGAGAATGCCCCCGGCGGCGTTGATCTCCTCGACAGCGAGCCGCATGCCGTCGCGGAAATTGGTGCCGGAAACGGCACCTGCTCCCGACTCTTCGAGAACGGCCGGCATATAGACGGTTGATTGCGCAAAGCTCGGCCCCGCCAGGCCGATGCCCGCCGCAACCACCGACGTGAATAGTCCTTTACGAAGCATGGGCCTTCCCTCCTTGCTGTCTTGGTCTTGTTTGATCTTTGTTTGAACTTATTGCCCTTCGCACTTGGCCAGGGCTCTCGCTTGTTGGGCCTCCCGGTGGGGTAGCCAATGCGGCGACCTTGCAGATGGTGCGGTTGGGCGTCAATAACCAAGACGTGCGGGGAACTTAACATGATGTTATTTTCGCCGGGAGCCCCGCGCTACGACCTGCAGACGCCGCGAATTGCGCAACGGCGTCGAGACCGCCTCCATGTGGCTGCGCAACGCAGCAACGAAATGCTCGCCGTAACTCGACAGCGCCGCGTCCTTGCGGTGCACAATGTAGGTCTGAAACGCGGTCGGTTCGGCGATGTCGAGCGCGCGAAGGCCCGG
>DATJYA010000115.1:0-5538 GCA_035499835.1 Pseudolabrys sp. | reverse complement strand
CGGGATGATGCCGAGCCGCGCCTGCGCCCGCGCCAGCGCCGCCTCGATGTCGAGATATTTCTGCACGCGGTTCTCGTCCGACCACACCTTGCGCATGGCTTCGGTGGTGAAAATGTCGCGGAACACCGCGGAATCGAGGATCGTCGAGGGCATTCGGGGCTCCCGGGAAATCGCCTAGCTTGTCGTCACCGGGCTCGTCCCGATGACCCCGCTTAGGATGGCAGAGCCGTGCTAACCTAAGCGGGATGGCCGGGACAAGTGTCACGGCCGGGCCGGCCGAAGGCCGGACCCGGTTGCCCGGCCATGACAGCCGAATCGTCGGGGAGGGCATCAATGAACGTCAGCACGAAGCCGCAAGCCAGTTTCAAGCTCGAGCCGGTGCATCCGAAGCCGGAGGAGGCACACACCATGCCCTACGCGCCGGCGGTGCGCATCGTCGGCGCTTGCGATCTGATGTTTCTGTCCGGCGCGACGCCGTCGCCGCTCTACCACAAGCACCCGCACGTCGATGCCGAGCACGTGCATCCGCATTCGATCGAGGAGCAGACGGTGCGGGCGATGGAGGCGATCCAGTCGATCCTCGACGAGACCGGCGCCACCTGGCGCGACGTGATCAAGGTGACCAAGTACCTCACCGACTTCCGCGATGCCGACGCCATGCACGCGACCATGCACCGGTACTTCGGCGACTGGAAACCGGCGAGCACGACGGTGTGCATCAATCAGCTGTCGTCGCCCGGCGCCCGCATCGAGCTCGACATGATCGTGGCGCTGCCGAAGAAGGCGTGATGACGCTTCCGCTTCATCTCCAGCGCCTCGTCGAAGCCGGGTTTCCGCGCTTTACGCCTGCGGAAATGGCGCGCCACCGCGCCGCGGTCGAAGCGCTGCTCGTCGAGGCGCAATGCGATCATCTCGTCTTTTGCGGCGCCAACCGCGCCGGCTCGATCGTGCAGTATCTGACGCAGTGGCCGGTGACGGCGGAAGCGGTCGGCGTGTTCACGCCGGGCATGCGCGATGCGCTGTTCGTGCAGTGGATCAACCATCAACCGCAGGCCTCGATCATCGCCGATCAGGCGGATGTTGCCTGGGGCGGCGAATCTTCCATCGCGGCCGCGATCGCGGTGCTCAGAAAGCGCGGTGCGCGCGCCGGCCGCGTCGCCTGGATCGGGCCGCTGTCAGCCGACCAATACCTTGCGCTGTCTGCTGAATTCGGCGCGCTAAAAAATCTCAACAAGCCCTACACCCGCCACCGTTTGGTCAAGTCGGAAGAAGAGATCGACTGGCTGCGCATCGGCGCGCATTTCACCGATCTCGGCATGGCGGGCTTGCGCGACGGCGTGAAGGCGGGTCTCACCGAACGCGAGCTCGATGAGCTGATCGAGCGCGCCTATGTGCGGCACGGCGCCGTCAATTTCATCCACTACATCGGCGTCACCTCCATGCGTGCGCCCGATCTCGGCGTGCCGCGGCAGTTTCCACTCACGCGCAAGGTGGCCAAAGGCGACGTCGTCGTCGCCGAGATCACCGCGACGTTCTGGGACTATCCGGGGCAGGTGCTACGCTCGTTTGCGATCGGCGAAGAGCCGTCGCCGCTCTATCGCGATTTGCACGCGGCGGCCGATGCCGCCTTCGACGCCATCACCGGCATCCTCAAGGCCGGCGCGACACCGGCGCAGGTGATTGAAGCCTCGCGCGTCATCGAGGATGCCGGCTTCACCATTATCGACGATCTGTTGCACGGCTACGGCGGCGGCTACCTGCCGCCGATCCTTGGGTGCACCAACCGGCCGTCGGGCCCGGTGCCGCAAGAGCCGTTCCGCGCCGGTCAGGTCGTCGTGGTGCAGCCCAATGTGGTGACGCCGGATCGCAAGGCCGGCGTGCAGACCGGCGAGATGATGGTGATCCGCGAGAGCGGCATCGAGCGGCTGCACAGCATCCCGCGCGGGTTCCTGGTTATTTAAGCTGCTCGACCAGCCAATCGGCGCTGGGCGAGCGCCAGCGCCAGCCGCGGTTGTTGGCGATGTGATTGCCGTCCTCAATCATCATCAGCCTGACGGGTCCTTTGACCTCGCGCGCCAGGCGCTCGGCATCCTCGGCAGGGACGATGCGGTCGAGCCGCCCGTTGACGATGAAGATGGGGCAGGTGATCCTTGCCGCCACGCCCACGAGCGACAGCGTCGCCGCGTTCTTGCGCGCCTCGTCTTGCGTCTTGCAGTGGCTGCGCACGCGGAAGGCTTCGCGCGTCAGTTCCGGCAGGCCGTCCCAGGCTGCGCCCCAGTCGAATGGCCCGCCGAGGGCAATGCAGGCCTTGATGCGCTTGTCGAAAGCGGCCGCACGCGGCGCGTAGTAGCCGCCGAGGCTGACGCCCCACATGGCGATGCGGGCAGTGTCGAGGTCGCGGCGCCGTTCGACGAAATCGAGCACGGCGCCGACGGGCACTTCGTAATCGCCGCGGATGGCGAAGTCGTATTGCGCCTCGCCCTGGCCCGGCCCCTCGAACACCAAGGTGGCGATGCCGCGCGCCAGGAACGGCGCCTCGTAGGCTTCGGTTTCCTCCTTGGTCGAATCGAGGCCAACCGCCATCACCACGACCGGCGGCCGCTCGGCGCCGGCCGGCTTGCGCAGGATGCCGGCGAGGGACTTGCCCTGGTAGGGGATGTCCACGCGCTCGCCGGGCGGGCGCAGATGCGGCAATGCCAACTGCCGGCACTCGATCTGCTTTTTGTGCGCGGCCCGCATCTGTGTCTGGTCCTGCACGAACAGGAACGAGGCGAAATGGTAATAGACGCCGGCGCGCTGCAGGGCTTCGCCGGCGGTCAGCAGATGCCCGGCGGCAAGCTCCTCGCGGCCCATCCGCTCGTGATCCGCCGCGCGCGCCGACCAGGCGCGGCACCAGTCGTCGTAGCTCGAGAGCGAGGCGGTGACGTCTTCGAAATCGGTGAGGCTGACGCCGTTGGCGACAAACCGCGCACCCCAATGGGCGATCGCAGCCTTGAGGCGGGGATCGGACGACATGGAATTTCACTCTGTTTATTGCGGTCAGCTGGCCTCGCGGCGATACCACGGCATGTAGCGGCGCGTGACCCAGTTGATCAACACCTCGAAGCTCAGGCCGAAAGCGGCGAGGAAGATGACGCCGACGAAGGCTTCGCTGTGATGATAGGAGCGGGAGTTATAGAGAATGTACATGCCAAGCCCGCCGACCGAGACGAAGAATTCCGCGACCACCGCGCCGATCAGCGCGCGGCCGCCGGCGAGCCGCAAGCCGGCGAGCAGGTAGGGCATCGACGACGGCAGCACGACCTCGATCAGCCCGCGCAGGCGGCCGCCGCGGAACGAGCGCGCCACTTCCAGATATTCGCGCGGCACCGAGCGCGCGCCGTCGGCGACGTTGATGATGATGGAAAAGATCGCGGCAAAGATGATGGTGGCAATGCGGGTGGCGCCGGAATAACCGAACCACAGCGAGAATAGCGGCAGCACCACGATCATCGGCATGGCGTAGAAGCCGTTGACGTAGTGCCGCAGCGCGCGCTCGGCGACCGGGCTGCGGCCCATGGCGAGGCCGACGACCGTTCCGGCGACCAGCGCGATGAGGAGCCCCTCGGCGACCGCCAGCAGCGTGCTTCCCGCGGCGCTCAGGAAGGCCGGATCGACGATCACGCGCGGGATTGCCATGACCACGGTGGTCGGCTTGGCGACATAGGCCGGCGCAAAGGCGCGCACCACCAGCTCCCAGGCGAGGAGGATGACGAGGCCGGTGACGAGACGCGGCACGAAGGTGCCGGCGTCGCGTTTCTCGCTGGCGGGAAGGGCAGCAGCCTCACTGATGACGATGGTCTGGTCGGCCATGCGCTACTGCCTCCAGCGGGCGAAGTGCCGCTCGATCGCGAGACCGAGCCGCATCAGCCCGATGCCGATCAGCGCGATCACCAGGATCGAAGCGAACACGCCGCCGGTGTCGAAATTCTGCGATGCGTTCATGATCAACTGGCCGAGGCCGGTGGAGCTCAGAAAGAACTCGGCCGCGACCATGCCGACCAGCGCCCGCCCGATCGCCTGGCGTACGCCGGTCATGGCGTAGGGCAACGTGTAGGGCAGCATCACCTCGCGCCACAGCGCCCATTCGTTGGAGCGGTAGGAGCGCGCGACCTCGAGCAGTTCCGGCTTGATGCTGCGCGCGCCCTCGACGGTGTTGTAGATCACCGGGAACACCGCGAACAGAAATACCACCAGTACCTTGGGCGCGAAGCCGAACCCCATCATCGACAGGATGAAGGGGATCAGCGCCACCATCGGCGTCGCATAGATGATCATCAGGTAGGGCTCGATGCCGACCCGCAGCGTGCGCACGCGCGCGAGCAGCATGCCGAAGGGCAGGCCGATGACCAGTGCCAGTACGAAGCCGGTCAGAAACAGCTCTGCCGACGATATGAACTGGCGCACGAATTCCCCGGTCGCCACCAGTTGGCCAAGCCGCACCAGCGTCTCCGAGAACGGCACCATGAAGGCCGCGCTGGTCAAGCGCCCGGCGATCTCCCAGGCGCCGATGCCGACAGCGAGGCTCAGCCAGACCGGCGCGTAGTAGCGAATGAAGCCGTTTTGTCTCATTTCACCATCGCATTGGCGTCCTTCCAGACACTGGCATCGACCAGGTTCTCGAAGGTCACCGGCTCGTTGTCCGGCTTGATGGCGCCGATTTTTTTCATCAGTTTCGCGGTCGCCTCCAGCTTGTCGCGCGGCAGCCCGTCGTCCTTCACCGCCCAGAAGTCGATGGCGAGGAACTCGGCAAGCGCCGCCTTGTTGACCGCCTTTTCATGCCCGGTCACGGAGGCCGCCTCGGCCACCGCGTCGGCGTTTTTGGGATCCTGCATGAAGCGCGCGGCGTCGGTCAGGCCGGCGACGGCGCGCACGATGGCGTCGCGATTCTTCGCCAGATTGTCCTTGCGCGCGACCAGCATCAGATAGTGGCTGGTCGGGTTGGTGTTCTTCATGGCAAGCAGGATGTTGAGCTTTTTGCCCTGGGTCTGGATCTCGGCGAGATCGTCAAGATGCAGCACCGCATATTGCAGGCGGCCGGCGAGTATGGCCGGACCGGAACTGGAGCCGAGCGCCACCTGCTTCACGTCGTCGATCTTGACGCCGGGGCAGCCGGTGAGCATCGAGCGCAGCGCCACCGAACGCGCGCCGCCGATCGAATCGACGCCGACTTCCTGCCCCACCACATCCTTGCAGGTCTTGCCGCTGTCCGTCGTGCCGAGCACCCAATCGGGGTTGGGCATGCCGTAAACGGCGACGAGCGGGACGTCGGCATTGGAAATCTGGATGATCACCGGGGGCGTCGGCGAATAGGCGAGATCGATGTCGCCGGAGACCACCGCGCGCGCGGCCGCCGTACCGTTGTCGAACGGTTTGATTTCGACGTCGGCGCCGTATTTCTTGAAGAAGCCTTGCTTCTCCGCGACATAGGCGATGATCACCGAATAGATCGGCGGAATGCCGGGGACCGCGAGCACGACCTTCTTGCCCTGCGCCGAG
>DATJYA010000114.1:0-4564 GCA_035499835.1 Pseudolabrys sp. | reverse complement strand
ATGGACGTGGCGATATCGAGGACCAGCGGCGCTTCCTCGCCGGCCGGAATGGCAATCGCCAGCGGATTGGTGCCGAGCAGCGGCTCGGCGCCGCCGGCAAGCGGCATGTGGTTGGCATTGGCGACCGCGGCATAGATGCCGATCATGTCGGCCTTGAGCGGCAGCGAAGCATAGACGCCGGCGGCGCCGGCATGGTTCGACATGCGCATGCCGACCCAGGCGACGCCCGTTTCACGCGCGAGCGCGACCGCGGTCTCGGCGGCGCGCGAAACGACGAGATGGCCCATGCCGTTGTCGCCGTCGACCAGCGCGGTCGCCGGCGCGGTGCGGTTCACCTTGATGCTGGGGCGCGGATTGGTCGAGCCGAGCTTGAGGCGATGCACATACTGCGGCAGGCGGAAGACACCGTGGGCGTCGGCGCCGCAGAGGTCGGCTTCCAGCATCAGCTCGGCGACCTTGCCGGCGTCGGCGGCTGGCAAGCCCGACTTCACCATGGCATCGGCAATGAGGCCGCTGACCGACGCGACCGGAATGCGCGCGGCCTTGGTGCTCTGCACGTTCATGCCTTCACCGCCAACAGCTGTTCGGCGCGGCCGCCGAGGATCGCCGCCTTGTCGGCGTCGGCAATCGTCAGGCCGCGCACATGCGCGACGCAATCCATCATGCCCATGTCGTAAGGGTAGTCGCTGCCGAGCAGCACCCGGCCGGCGCCGGCCTGCGCGATCATGAATTGCAGCGATTGGCCGGAATGCAGAATCGTGTCGTAGAGGAAGCGGCCGATGATGTTCCTTGGCTGCTGCTTGACGTTGACCTTCGGCTCCGGGCGAACTGCCCAGCCGTGCTCCCAGCGCCCGGCCTGATAGGGCACGAAGCCGCCGCCATGGGCCAGGCAGACTTTCAGCTTCGGATGGCGATCGAGCACGCCGCCGAAGACAAGGCAGGCGGCGGCGATGGTGGTATCGAGCGGATTGCCGATGAGATTGCCGAGATAATAGGATTTCAAGCGATCGGCGCCGGCGACATTGTTCGGGTGCACGAAGACGAAGGCATCGAGCTCTTCTGCGGTCGCCCAGAGCGGCTCGAAGCCCGGATCGTCGAGATTCTTGCCCATGATGTTGGAGCCGATCATGGTGCCGCGCAGGCCGAGCCTGGTGACAGCGCGCTTGAGCTCGTCGGCGGCGCGTTTGGGGTCCTGCATGGGCAGCGTGGCGATGCCCATGAAGCGCGTCGGATGCGCGGCGATCAGCTTGGCGATCTGGTCGTTCTGGATCGCCGAAGTGGCGGCGCCGAGCGAGGCCTCCTGCTTGTAGAGATAGGTCTGCGGTGTCGCCGACAGCACCTGCACGTCGACGCCGGCCGCGTCCATGTCGCGCAGGCGGTGGGCGATATCGAAGCCGCCGCGCGGAAACGGGCGATAGGCGGTGCCGCCGACGTCGAGCACCGCCGCATGCTCGTCCATCGGCGTGATCGTCACCGGCACTTTCGGGGCCGCCTCGCATAGCAGCGCTGCGGTTTCCTCGGTCAGCACGTGGCTGTGGATGTCGATGGTGCGCATTTCGTCCCGTGAAAGTGAGATGACAGATGCAGGCATGTTTGAGTGCCGCAGCCTGATACCGGACGCAAGCCCCTGTCCGCGGGCACGCTTTCGGTTATAAATCTCACGTCAATTCGAACCGGGAAGCCTGCATGAACTCCACCCTCGCCCACCGCGAAGCCGAGCTGCGTCTCGAGGATGACGCGCTGGTGCGCGGCGCCGGCAAATTCGTTGCCGACCCGCATCTGCCGCAGCAGGCTGCCGCCATGTTCGTGCGCTCGCCGCATGCCAGCGCCCGCATCGTCTCGATCGATACCAGCAAGGCCAAGGCAGCCAAGGGCGTGCTCGCGGTGCTGACCGCCGAGGACATCAAGGCCGCGGGCTTGAAAAGCGCCGGCCGCCATCCGCCGCTGCCCGGGCGCGGCGGCAAGGAATTGGTGCAGCCGTTCCGGCCGACGCTTGCCGGCGAGCGCGTGCTCTATGTCGGCGAGGCGGTCGCCATGGTGGTGGCGGATAGGCGCGGCCAGGCGCAGGACGCGGTCGACCTGGTGACGGTCGAATACGAGGAAACGCCCGCCGTGGTCGACGCGCGCGACGCGCTCAAGCCGGGCGCGCCGCAATTGCATGCGGAGGCGCCGAACAATCTGGCTATCGACTGGCCCGGCATGGTCGACAGCCCGGACAACGAGCGCGAGGTCGACGCTATCATCGGAAGCGCAGCCCATGTGGCGCGCGTCAGCGTGCGCAACCAGCGGCTGATGGTCGCCTCGATGGAGCCGCGCGGCGCCACCGCGAGCTACGATGCGCAGACCGAGACCTACACGCTACACGCCTGCTCGCAAAGCGCCGGCACCATCCGCAATCAGACCGCGCCGATCCTCGGCGTCGACAACAGCAAGCTGCGCGTGCTCACCGACGACGTCGGCGGCGCCTTCGGCATGAAGACGCCGGTCTATCCGGAATATCTGGCGCTGCTTGTCGCCGCCAGGAAAATCGGGCGGCCGGTGCACTGGATGTCGACGCGGTCGGAAGCGTTCCTCACCGACACGCAGGGACGCGACACCTACACCGAAGCCGAGTTGGCGCTCGACGAGAAGGGCAAGTTCCTCGCTCTGCGCATGAAGCACCTGTGCGGCCAGGGCGCCTACATCACGCCGGCCGGCATCGGCATCAACACCAACAATGTCGCGCGCTGCCTGCCGGGCATGTACCGGATTCCGAAGATCGATTTTTCCTCGCGCTGCGTCTTCACCAATACCGCGCCGATCGGACCCTATCGCGGCGCCGGCCGGCCGGAAGCCAATTACGCGCTCGACCGCGTGGTCGAGGAGGCGGCGCGCGTCAGCGGCATCGACACCGTGCAGTTGCGACGGAAAAATCTCATTCCGCCGTCGTCGATGCCCTACAAGACCGCGGTCGCCACCACCTACGACAGCGGCGACTTTCCGGCCTTATTCGCCAGGGCGCTCGAGCTTTCCGACTACAAGAACTTCAACAAGCGCAGGCGCGAAGCCGCCCGCCGCAAGAAGCTGCGAGGCATCGGTATTTCCTGCATGCTCGAACATGCCGGCGCGCTGCCGACCGAGAGCGCTGCGCTGGTGTTTCCCGGTGGCGACAAGCTCATCCTCGGCCTCAACGTGCAGTCGACCGGGCAAAGCCACGCCACCGTATTCGGCCGCCTGCTGGCGGACCGCCTCGGCGTCGACCGCAAGGCCATCGAGCATCGTCACGGCGACTCGGCGATGGAGATCGTCGGCTTTGCGTCGGTCGGCTCACGCTCGGCCATGGCGGCGGGCCACGCCGTCGTCCACGCCGCCGACGTCATGCTGGCAAAGGGCAAGAAGATCGCCGCCGGCCTGCTGGAAGCCGCCGAAAGCGACATCCAGTACGGCCAGGGCAATTTCGAAGTGGTCGGCACCGACCGGCCTATCTCGCTGTTCGAGACCGCGCGGCGGGCCAAGGAGATGTCGGAAAGCCTCGATACCAAGGAGAAGAGCGACACGCCGCTCACCTTCCCCAACGGCGTGCACATCGCCGAGGTCGAGATCGACCCCGACACCGGCCATCTCGATGTCGTCACCTACACCGCGATCGACGACTGCGGCACCATGCTCAATCCCATGGTGGTCGAGGGCCAGGTGCACGGCAGCCTCGCCAACGGTTTCGGTCAGGCGCTGCTCGAAAACGTGATCTACGACCAGGGCGGCCAACTGGTGACCGGCTCGTTCATGGATTACGCCATGCCGCACGCCCACGACATGCCGGTCGAACTGCGCGAGCAGGTGATGTCGGTGCCGGCGACAACCAATCCGCTGGGCGTCAAGGGCACCGGCGAGGCCGGCACCACGGCGGCCATCGCCGCGCTGATGAACGCGGTCGCGCACGCGGTGCCCAACGGCGCCGCCGACCACATGGACATGCCGGCAACGCCCGCCAAGATCTGGGAAGCGTGCCGGAAGGGCATGGCGGGGAAGTAATCTCCGTCATGGCCGGGCTTGTCCCGGCCATCCACGGCTTTCTAGTCAAGTAAGCAAGGCGTGGATGCCCGGCACAAGGCCGGGCATGACGAGCAATTTTATCCCTGCGAGATGAACTTGGTGTTCATGTAGGCCTGCAGGCCCTCGATGCCGCCTTCGGAGCCGTAGCCCGACTCCTTGACGCCACCGAACGGCGTCTCCGGCGTCGACACCGCGACGCTGTTGACGCCGACCATGCCGGACTGGATGGCATCGCCGATCGCCGCCGCGGTCTTGTCCGACGACGTGAAGGCATAGGCGGCAAGGCCGAACTGCAGCGAGTTGGCGCGCTCGACCACCTCATCGAAGGTCTTGAACGGCACGATCGGCGCGACCGGCCCGAACGGCTCCTCGGTCATGATCTTCGAATCGTCGGGCACGTCGGTGATAATCGTCGGCTGGAAGAAAAAGCCCTGGTTGCCCTGGCGCGAGCCGCCGGTGACGACCTTGCCGCCGCGGTCCTTGGCGTCCTTGACGAAGCTGTCCATGGCGTCGAGCCGGCGCGGATTGGCCA
>DATJYA010000113.1:0-6597 GCA_035499835.1 Pseudolabrys sp. | reverse complement strand
CAGATGTAGCCGGCATAGGTGCCGGTGGACGGCACCTTCGACGTCGTCGGGCTGCCATTGGCGGGGCCGGTGGTGCACTGGAAGCCGTTATTGCTGTTGCTGTAGGGGCAATTGGAGCCCGGCCCGACGGTCGTGCCCGGCGTCGAATTTGCCGGGGCCGCCGACCAGTCGGTCCAGTCGATCCAGTCGGCGACGACATAGGTCGTGGCGTTAACCGCGACGTCCTTGCTGAACGGAACGATGGAGACATAGACGTCGCCGTCGTTAGTGACGGCGCTCTGCAGTTGCGTCAGCAGATTGGTCGTCGCCGTCTTCAGCGCCGTGATCTTGCCGGCCTGCGACATCGAGCCGGTATTGTCGAGCACTAACGCGACGCGCAAGCGCGTCGAGCCCCATTTGGCGGTCGCCGAACTGGTCACGGTCATTTTCGCGACGCCGAGAACGCTCATGAAATCGGTCGTCATGTCGGCCGAGCCGGTCACCACCATGGTCGAGCCGCCATTGTTGGCATAGCTCGTCGTGAGCGCGATGTTGCTTGTGTCCGGACGGGTAAACAGGGCGAGGAAATAGCTCTGTGCCGCGGCCTGGATCTGCGCCGAGGTCATCGTCGCCGCGCTCTTCGACACCATGAGCGCGGTCGAATCGAGGGCCGCTTGCATGTCGGCCTTGACCGAATTGGCGCGGCTGAGGTCGACGGCGGCGCCGCTCAACGCGACCACGGGGAACAACGACAACGCAAAAGTGATGGCGACGTTGGCACGGCGCGCGGCGGCGAAACGATGTGCAGCGAGATGCAGGCGGCGTAGAGCGGCTTCAATCGTGAGCATCGTCGGACCCCCGAGGTCGAGAAACATCATTCGTCGGATAGGACCGCGATCTGAACGGGAGGTAGCGGCGAACCGCGAAAGACGGGGGTCGGTGTCAAACCTGTCGGATTTGCAAGGCCGGAATCCCTGCAAGAGCTGCGACTTGGCTGGTTAACGTCGGTGAACGCCGCACGGCCGGCCCAAGTTCCCGTTTGCTTACCGGCGGTTAATGGCGGGTTGTGCGGCGTGCGCAATAACGCGGCAAATGCCGGCAAGCCCGAGGGCGAAAGGGTCGCCCCCGGGCCTACTGTTACTTGGCGACGCGCAGCTTGGTCAGGTTGGTGCCGATGCTGTTGAACGTCGCGGTGATCTGGTTCGCCTGCGTCAACAGGTAGAACTTGCTCGAATCCGGATACTTGCCCGGGCTGCCGGCGCAATTCTGCAGCAGCGTCGAGGTCGGGTCGCCGCCGGTATTCACCTGAATCGTGTAGAGCGTGATGCCGGCGGCATTGATGTTGTTGCAGGTCAACTGCTGGCGGCCGTCGATCGAGCTCTGGCTTGAGTACCAGCGATCCTGCGTGTTCAGGCCGTCTGTCAGCAGGATGATGACCTGTTGATACTGATAGTTCGGGTCCATCGCCGGCACCGTAAACGGTCCGCCGCCGACCAGGGACATCCAGCCGAGCTGCAATCCGATGGCCTGGTTGGTATTGCCGTTCGGAGACATGCTATTGACCAGCGAAGTCATCCCTGACCAGTCGTAATTCAAGCCCAGGATGGCCGCCTGTGGGCACGAACTATACTGCTCGGCCGGATAGAGTGACGAATTGATAGCTACGCTGGGCGATCCCGCGTTGGTATCGTAGTTGTTGACAGTGTCGGGGCCGCTATTTCCGCCCAGTTTACTTGGCGATTGCGGATAGCCGCGATCCATGACGCAGCCGTTCCAGGTGCTGTGATCATCGGGTACCCATTTCGTCGTAGCGGTACTCCAAACACCCGCTGTCCATGTGCCAGGCGTGGCCGTCCATGTCGCGGCCGTCCACGTTGCGGCCGTCCAGTGTCCGGTGGTCCAGGTTCCGCCATTATTCCCGCAGCTCCAACTCGACGTGTACTGCGACTTCGAGCAGACACCGGCGCTGGTGCAACTGCTTTGGCTGTTATGGCCGGATATCGAACAGGTCCCCGCGCTCGTGCAGCTGCTTTGCGTGGAATAGCCCGACAGCGAGCAGGTACCGGCGCCGGTGCAAGCACTCTGGCTTGTATAGCCCGACAGCGAGCAGGTGCCGGCCCCGGTGCAGGCGCTCTGGCTCGTGTAGCCCGCAACCGAGCACGAGCCCGCACTGGTGCAGCTGCTCTGGCTTGTGTAGCCGGAAATTGAGCAAGACGATTTTGTGCGGCAGGAACTACGAGTTTTATAGCTGCTGGAAGTGCCAAGGATAGTCCCTCCTTGGTCTTGGCATGTTCCGTTGTTGGCGTCCCAGGAAGTGTTGTCCGTTTCGTTCGGAGAGGCTGCGTCTTGCGTTCCTGCAGTGCCCCAGTAGATGTAATTGGAGTTCCAGTTGGCGGCGCCGAGATTGACGTCCTTCACGAAGGGAACGATCGACACATAGACGTCGCCGTCCGTGGTTGCGGCCGATTGCAGTTGCGACAGCAGGCTCTTGGTCGCGGATATCAGCGCCGGCATTTTGCCGTCGTCGGCCATCGACCCGGTATTGTCGAGCACCAGCGCGACGCGCAGACGCGCGGTGCCCCACTTGGCGGTCGAGCTGCTGCTGATAGCGATGCTGTCGTAGCCGATCACGCCGAGAAAGCTGGTCGGTACCTGCGCCGAAGCGGTAATCACCACCTGTGAGCCGCTGCCGGCGTTGTAGGACGCGGTGACCGTGACGTCCTTGGCCTCCGGCCGCGTGAACAGCGCCAGGAAATATTTCAGCGCATTGGCCTGGAGTTGGCTATTGGTGTCGGTCGCCGCTTCCTTCGAAATCATCAGCGCCGTCGAATCGATCGCGGCCTGCAGCGCGGTCTTGACCGAATTGGCGTGGCTGTAGTCCACGGCAAAGCCGACGGCGCCGACGACCGGCAAGGTCGCAAGCGCGAAGGTGATGGCGACATTGCCTTTGCGCGCACGCGCGAATGCAGAAAATGCGCGACGAAAGTTTTTCCAAAGGGACAGCATGGCGGTCACCGCACACGGTTGATCTCGCCTGCCGTCCTAGACCGCTGGTCATAAAGGGGCGGTATATCGAAAGCCGGAAAATCCAGCCTGCCTGGTAAATCCTTCGCATGCCGGGACACCGATTGAAGCGCCCGTTCAGGCGCTTGGCTGGTTAATCGCTCCTGCCGCAGATGCCGCGAATGCCGAATAGTCTTTATTTGACGTCCTTAACGCGGCGTTGTCCGCAGCACGGAAAGGCGGCCCGGGGTGTTCCCACCAAAATGGCGCGTTACCCCTAGCAGTTGCAGTTCGAATGGCTATTTCATTGGAATACCCGCGAAATTCGCCGCCAATTGTGCCGAATCGGTGCAAAATTCTGAAAATGGGCCAAATTGCCGGCTTGGAATGGGGGTATTCGAGTCTCTATGATGCAGTGCGGCCGCGTATCGGCGCGGGCGCCAATGCTGTCGCTACCGGCCGTGCCATGACCCGCTTCGCTAAAGCCTCCGCCAGACCCAAGCCCGCCGCGCTCGCCGCCGGCCTGGCGCCGTTGCGCATGGCCGACGATGACCGCAAGCGCAAAGGCGAGGGCGGTCCCGGGACTGCGGTCATCACCAAGACCAAGCCGCAGACCAAGAAGCCGAGCATGTACCGGGTGCTCATCCTCAACGATGACTACACGCCGATGGAATTCGTCGTGCATGTACTCGAGCGTTTCTTCGGCAAGGATCACGAGGCGGCGACGCGCATCATGCTGCACGTCCACCATCACGGCATCGGCGAATGCGGCATCTATACCTACGAGGTGGCGGAAACGAAGGTCACGCAGGTGATGGACTTTGCCCGCAAACATCAGCATCCTCTGCAATGCGTGATGGAGAAAAAATAAGCGCCGGGGGGCGTTAGGGAAACGACCAAGTACAAAAATGGAAGTGGAACGTTAAATGCCGACCTTCTCCCGCAGCCTCGAGCAATCCCTTCACCGCGCGCTGGCGCTGGCCAACGAACGCCACCACGAATACGCGACCCTCGAGCACCTGTTGCTGGCGCTGATCGACGACCAGGATGCCTCCGCCGTCATGCGCGCCTGCAACGTCGATCTCGACAAGCTGCGGCGCAGCCTCGTCGCCTATCTCGAGTCCGAACTGGAAAACCTGATCACCGACGGCGCCGAGGATAGCAAGCCGACCGCCGGCTTCCAGCGCGTCATCCAGCGCGCGGTGATCCATGTGCAGTCGTCGGGCCGCGAAGAGGTCACCGGCGCCAATGTGCTGGTGGCGATCTTTGCCGAACGCGAGAGCCACGCCGCCTATTTCCTGCAGGAGCAGGACATGACCCGCTACGACGCGGTCAACTATATCAGCCATGGCATCGCCAAGCGGCCGGGCCTCACCGAGCCGCGCCCAGTGCGCGGGGTCGAGGAGGAGGCCGACACTAAATCGGGTGACGAGCCGAAAAAGAAAGGCGACGCGCTCGAGGCTTACTGCGTCAATCTCAACAAGAAGGCGAGGGACGGCAAGATCGATCCGCTGATCGGCCGCGATGCCGAGATCAGCCGTACCATCCAGGTGCTGTGCCGGCGGCAGAAGAACAACCCGCTGTTTGTCGGCGAAGCCGGCGTCGGCAAGACCGCGATCGCGGAAGGGCTCGCGCGCCGCATCATCCACGGCGACGTGCCGGACGTGCTCAAGGGCGCCACCGTGTTCGCGCTCGACATGGGCACGCTGCTGGCCGGCACGCGCTACCGCGGCGACTTCGAGGAGCGGCTCAAGCAGGTGATCAAGGAGCTGGAGGCCTATCCCGGCGCGATCATGTTCATCGACGAGATCCACACCGTGATCGGCGCCGGCGCCACCTCCGGCGGCGCCATGGATGCGTCGAACCTGCTCAAGCCGGCGCTCGCTTCGGGCACGCTGCGTTGCATCGGCTCGACCACCTACAAGGAATACCGCCAGTATTTCGAGAAGGATCGCGCGCTGGTGCGCCGCTTCCAGAAGATCGACGTCAACGAACCCACGGTCGAGGACGCAATCGATATCCTGAAAGGTCTCAAGCCGTATTTCGAGGAATATCACAAGCTCAAATACACCAACGACGCCATCAAGGCCGCCGTCGAGCTGTCGTCGCGCTACATCCACGACCGCAAGCTGCCGGACAAGGCGATCGACGTGATCGACGAGTCGGGCGCGGCGCAGATGCTGCTGCCGGAAAGCCGGCGCAAGAAGACCATCGGCATCAAGGAAATCGAGACCACCATCGCCACCATGGCGCGGATACCGCCCAAAACGGTGTCCAAGGACGATGCCGAGGTGCTGCAGCATCTCGAGCAGACGCTGAAGACGACCGTCTACGGCCAGGACAAGGCGATCGAGTCGCTCGCCGCCTCGATCAAGCTGGCGCGTGCGGGCCTGCGCGAGCCGGAAAAGCCGATCGGCTGCTACCTATTCTCCGGCCCGACCGGCGTCGGCAAGACCGAAGTGGCCAAGCAGCTTGCGCTGTCGCTCGGCGTCGAGCTCATCCGCTTCGACATGTCGGAATACATGGAGCGGCACACGGTGTCGCGCCTGATCGGCGCGCCGCCGGGCTATGTCGGCTTCGACCAGGGCGGGCTGTTGACCGACGGCGTCGATCAGCATCCGCATTGCGTGCTGCTGCTCGACGAGATCGAGAAGGCGCATCCCGACCTGTTCAACGTGCTGCTGCAGATCATGGATCACGGCAAGCTCACCGACCACAACGGCAAGCAGGTCGACTTCCGCAACGTCATCCTGATCATGACGACGAACGCCGGGGCCTCCGACATGGCGAAGTCGGCCTACGGCTTCCATCGCACCAAGCGCGAAGGCGACGACCACGAAGCGATCACGCGCATGTTTACGCCCGAGTTCCGCAACCGGCTCGACGCGGTCATCACCTTCGCGCACTTGTCGCAGGAAATCATCAAGCAGGTGGTCGACAAGTTCGTGCTGCAGCTCGAGGCTCAACTCGGCGACCGCAACGTCACGATCGAATTGTCGGACGAGGCGTCGCGCTGGCTGATCGCCAACGGCTACGACGAGCTGATGGGTGCGCGGCCGATGGCGCGCGTGATCCAGGAACACATCAAGAAGCCGCTGGCCGACGAGGTGCTGTTCGGCCACCTCAAGGACGGCGGCCACGTGCGCGTGATCGTCACCAAGGACGAGAACGGCCGCGACAAGCTCGGCTTCGAGTTCCTCGACGGGCCGGTTACGCCGAAACCGGAGAAGCTGCCGGCGGTGCGGCCGAAGCAAAAACGCCGCTCCTCGCCGCGGCCGAAGCTCAAGCGCGGCACGGTGCCGAAGGTGCCGCTGATCAAGGCCTGATCCGCCACACATAGCCACATGCGAGGCCGGGCATTTCGCCCGGCCTTTGCTTTTGATCCCGGCGCGGGTGACAAGGATCGGGGCCGGTGCTTTAATTCGAGCAAATCGGCCGTTCGGGGTGGGCTATGACGACGGAAACGATGCGTCCGGCGGACCTGCAAGCACTGGTTGATTCGGACAACGGCCTGGTCGACCGCAAGATTTTCTCCGACGAGGAGATCTACCGCCTCGAGCTCGAACACATCTTTGCCCGGGCCTGGAACTTCATGTGCCACGAGTCGATGATCCC
>DATJYA010000112.1:0-7933 GCA_035499835.1 Pseudolabrys sp. | reverse complement strand
GCGAATTCGTAGAGCCGCCCCGGCGTGCGGTGGGCGGACACGATGAGCGCCTCGTGAGCGATCTTGAGATTCTTGAGCGTCTCGGCGGCGTGCTTCATGGTCGGCCAGTCGGACTGGCTGCCCATGATGATCGCGACAGGTTTGCTGGTGGCCATTTGCGCTTCCCCCGACCTCGCGCCCGCGCCGGCGAAAGGAAGCGGCGGATTATAGGTTGAGGCTGTCCGCTGGCAAGGCGAAAGCTGTATTCTTCGATCCCCGGGGGAGATTCGCGAAGGCACGAAGGCCGTGGCCGGACGACCGAATACAGCACGGGCGGCAAGCGAGGCATCGGCGCCCACCGCGCCCTTGCTGGCGGAGATCGAGCGGCTCAAACGCGATTTGTCGCGCGCCGAGCGCCGGATCGCCGAACTGGAAGCGCGCGCCGATGTCGACCCGCTGCTCGACATTCTCAACCGCCGTGGCTTCGAGCGCGAGCTCGCACGCTCGCTCGGCTATGTCGGCCGCTACCGCGCCGCAGCCGCGCTCGTCTATATCGATCTCGACGGCTTCAAAGGCGTGAACGACCGCCACGGCCATGCCGCCGGCGACAGGCTGCTCAAGCTCGCCGCGCAGGCGCTCGTCCGCCACGTGCGCTCGTCCGACGTGGTGGGGCGTCTGGGCGGCGACGAATTCACGGTGCTGCTGTGGAACCTGACCGCGGAACAGGCCGAAGCCAAAGGGCGCGAGCTTGAAGCCGTGGTCGCCGCCGCCGGCCTCGGCGAAGGAGCTTCTCGCCTGTCGGTCGGCGCCAGCGCCGGCAGCGTGCCGCTGCGTGGGGATCTGAGCCCGGCGCAGGCGATCGAAGCGGCGGACGTGGCGATGTACGCGCGCAAGAAGCAGCGGCGGCCCGGCTAGCCGGGGCCGCGTCAGGCCGCGGCGCCCTGAAGAAATTTACCCTCCGTTAACCATTTCGGTTCTCAATTTCCTGTCACGCGGCCCAAGCCAGCCAGGGGGCTTCCGCATGACACCGACCATCAGTCGCAATCTGTGCTTTGCCGCCGTTTCGGCCGTCCTGTTGATTGGCCAGGCCGACGCGCGGTGGAAGCCCGAATACGCCAATGCGCCGCCCGAGGTGCGGGACTGGTACCAGCACGCCCAGCTCACCCCGAAGGCGCAGATGCGCTTTCCCTTCAAGAACTGCTGCGAGCATGCCGACGTGGTGAAGACGCAGTTCCGCGTCAACCGCGGCGACGGCCGCGACGAATGGTATTGGCTCGACGGCGCGGACTGGCGCCGCATCCCCGACGACATCATCCATTGGGGCGAAGCCGCGCCCGACCGGCAGCCGACATTGTTCGTCTATCGCGGCCACGAGACCTGCTTCTGGCCCGGCGATTCGGGAATTTGAGCGAACGGCGTCTCGCCGCGCCGCGCGAGGTCAGGCGATGATATCCGGCGTGAGCTGGTCCTCGATGGCGCGGATCTTGTCGCGCAGCACCAGTTTGCGCTTTTTCAGCCGCTGCACCTGGATGAGGTCGGAACCGGGCGAGGTCGCCAGCGCCGCGATCGCGGCATCGAGATCGCGATGCTCCTGCTGCAGGCGCGCCAACTGGACCCGCAATTCCCGCTCTTCCTCGGTCGTCATTGCCACCGCTGGGCTGAGCCTTGCCACAAGCCGGTAACGGCGGCTCAACCATGTTAATTATCGCGTTTTCCACAGCCCCCTTCAAGCGCCGGAAAAAGCGCACGGGGAACAAAGGCTTTCCCATCGCAATTGCTGCACCGCGGAGAGCGGAGTACCGTGCCCTTGCGCCGAGTTTGCGCTAGACTTGGCTGGTCAAGGGTTCACGCATTGAGGAGACATCCGAAATGTCGATGCAATCGCACCTTGCGGAATTGGAAAAGCGGCACCAGGCCCTCGAAGACGAAATCAATGATTGCCTGGCCCATCCCGCGGTCGATGATCTGAAAGTCGTGGAGCTCAAGCGCAAGAAACTGCTGGTCAAGGACGAAATCGCAAGGCTGCGACAAACGCAAAGCGTCAGTCTGCACTGACCCCGCTTCAGCGAACCAGTATGACAACCGTCGGCTCGCGGCCGCGACGCGGCGGTTTTGCGTATCGAATGGACGAACCCCGCGTTCTTGTCCCAAAAAAATTTGGATTGAACAGGCTCGTACGCATCGTGGCGCCGCTTGTGCCGCTGCTCCTGGCAGCCGCAGTTGCGGCGGCGCAGTCCTTTGACGGCGCTTACCGCGGCACGCTCAATTGCGCGAAGCTCTCGTGGACCAAAGCGCCGCTGGCCGACGAGCCGGTGAGCGTGACGATCAGGATCGGCAAGGTGAGCTATTCGCGGGTGCTCTATGGCGTCGACCGCAACCAGGTGGTCGGACAGGAATCGGGCAGCGGCACGGTCGCGGCCGACGGCAGCATCGTGCTCAACGGCCGTTCGGCCGGCGCGCTCGGCACCATGACGGCGACCTACCGCGGAAGGCTTGCCAACGGCAGCGCCATCCTCGACGGCAGGCAATCGGTGACCTACCGCGGCAAGACCGAGGCCCGCGCCTGTACCTTGCTGTTCGGCCGCTGATCGGCGTCAAGCGCCTGGCGCCTAGCCGGGCGGAATGAAGGTCATTTCTTCGCTGATATCGGGCGCTGCCTGCGGCGCCCTGGCGCTGAGGGGCGCCGGCTGTTCCGGCTGGGCGAGGGCGTATTCCTCCTCGCGCACCAGGACAACAAAGGTGAGGAGCAGGGCGCTCACCACCAGGAGGGCATTGAAGAGGATGCTGGCGGCGGACTGTTCTTTGCTCTCAACGCGGCGGCGTGGCGGCGGCAAGATTGTGGGCAAGTCTGGTCTCCATCCGGTTTGCCCCGACGCTTGGCAACGTTCCTCCAACACAACCGTTCGTTTTTGTCCGGCGCTTCCGATCATGGCCAGCCTCGGTTAAGGGAGCGTGACCGGAGCGTGACGCAGCGCGCAGGTGCCATGCTGCCGCTCAAGCAAGAAGCGCGCCAGCATCCACGCATTGCCTTTCGCCGTGCTGCAGCCATATTGTGCGGGCTTGCTTGGCGAATCCGAGGGACCGGGAGGCTTCCATGAAATACGCACTTTTTCTTAGCGCTGCTCTCGGTTTGGCGGTGGTCGCCGCGCCGGCGGCGCAGGCCTTCACGCTCGACAACCAGTCGAATACCACCAGCAACGGCACCGCCCGCTATACCGATCCCGACGAGCAGTTCTCCGGCTCGGCTTCCGGCAGCGGCGCGACCACCTTGCGCCAGGGCAACGCCACCTTCCAGTTCGGCGCCCCGCAGACGTTCGACCAGCGCTATAATCCGAACCGCATGTTCGATCCGCTGGCGCGCGATCGCTGAGCGCGGACGCTGGCCCCAAAGCGTTCCAAAAAATTCCGCGACAAAAATCGGGTGGCGCAAGGCGCGCGCCGCCGCCACGTTGCGCCTCGTCAAGAGCGAGGAGCAGGCATGGCCAGGAGCTATTACAGCAAGGTGTTCGTGCAGTCGGCCGACACGGTGTGGAGCGTCGTGCGCGACTTCAACGCCTATCCGGTCTGGGTTGACGGCGCCGGGCAAAGCGAAATCGAGGACGGCAAGAACGGGGAGACGGTCGGCGCCGTGCGCCGCGTTCTCTACAACGGGCGCACCATCCGCCAGCGCCTGCTTGGGCAATCGGACATCGAGCGCGCGCAGAGCTATGCCTTTGCCGAGGAGGGCATGCTGCCGGTCGAGAACTACCGCGCCACCATCCGCGTCACGCCGGTCGTCGACGGCGATCGGGCCTTCGTCGAATGGTGGGCGACCTTCGACTGCGACGCCGCGGAGCGCGAGGAGCGCGCCGCGCTCTTCAACGCCGCCTTCGCCGGCTGGCTCGAGTCGCTTCGGCGTACGCTGGTGAAGGCGGGGGTCTGATCGCCCTCTCTCTCTCGCCTTTCGCGCGACCGGAGCAGGCGAGGGTGCCGGGCCCGCCACAGGCCGCGATTATGGTCGGTCGAGCGCCTCGACGCTGAGGATAGTCGGCAGATGCCGCGCGATTTCGTCCCAGCTCTCGCCCTCGTCGAGGCTCGCAAACACCGAGCCGCTGTTGGTGCCGAAGTAGACGCCGACCGGATCGCGCTGATCGCGCGCCATCGCCTGGCGAAGAACCGTGAAAAAACAGGATTGCTGCGGCAAGCCGTCGCGCATCGCCTGCCAGCTCTCGCCGCCGTCTTGCGAACGCCACACCGCCGCGGCGGCCTTGGGAGGAAAGCGTCCCGCCGTGTCGCCGTTCAACGGCACTGTCCAGAGGGTGTGCGGGTCACGCGGATGCACGCAGATCGGAAAGCCGAAGGTCGACGGCAGGCCGCGCGTGATGTCGTCCCAGCTGCGCCCGCCATCGGCGGAGCGCCACACGCCATGATGGTTCTGCTGATAGATGAGGTCGGCCTCGCCCGGAGCGCGCATCATGTTGTGCACGCAATGCCCGATGTCGCCGTCGCGCGGCGCCGCGGGATGCGTGTGCTGCGCGTTGGGCTCTCTGTTCGAAAGCCGGTTGCGGCGTTCCCAGGTCTTGCCCCCGTCCTCGGAGGCGAAGACGCCCGCCGCGGAGATACCGACCCAAAGCTTTTTGCTGTCCGCTGGATCGGTCAGGATCGTGTGCAGGACCAGTCCGGCCGCGCCCGGATTCCAGCTGTCCGCCGACGGATGGTTGCGCAGGCCCTCGACTTCATTCCACGTCTTGCCGCCGTCGTTGCTCGCCAGCAGCCGCGCCGGCTTGGTGCCGGCGAACAGCGTGCCGTGGGCGTAGCCGAGCGACCAGATCTGCGAGAATTGGTCCGCGAACGGCAACGGCTGCTCGGTCCAGTTCAGCATGGCGGCGAGCTGAGCGTCCTTGGCGGCCCAGTCGTCGATCTGGCCCTTGGTGAGCTTGGCGACGTGCCAGGTTTCACCCGCGTCCTCGGAACGCCACACCCCGGCGCCGAAAAAATCGCCGCCGCCGCCGGCCCACAGCGTTCCCGTTTCGGGATCGCCGACAACATGATTGATCGGCCAGCCGTTGCAGAACGGCCCCTTGACCGCCCAGCCGTCCCGGTCGCGCCCGCCGGACACGGTGAATGCGCCTTTGGTCGTGCCGACGAGGATGGTGACGCCGTCTCGGCTCATTGCGTTGGAACTCTGCCTTTTGAGTGCGCGGGGTCGCTGCGGGGCTTCGGGTGCATTCGTGCTTTAATTCCAATATAGCATTGTGGCGAGGAAGCGACTGAAAGCGTGAGGTCATGACGACAAAAAATCCGCACATAGGCTCAAGCTTCGAAAGCTGGCTCGACGAGGAGGGCCTGCGCAAGGAGGTCGCAGCGGCTGTGCTTGCTCCGCCTCATCCTGAGGAGCGGCCGCAGGCCGCGTCTCGAAGGAGGCGGCGGCCCCATGGTTTGAGACTCGCCGCTGCCGGGCGCTCCTCACCATGAGGCCGGGCGAGCCGCGCGCAGGTCGATCGCCTGCTCGATCCGAAGAACGGCAGCGCCACCATCGAAAGCCTGCAGCGCGTGGCGAGCATTGTTGGGTGGGAGCTCAGGATGCAGTTGGTTTAGCGGCGTGGGACGGGTTAGCCGAAGGCGTAACCCGCCGGGTCGCTCCCGGATGGCGGATTACGCTGACGCTAATCCGCCCTATGAGCTCTTCAGCGCCGCCTTTGCCGGATGGCTTCGCCGCACGCTGGTGAAGGCGGGGGTCTGAGACCGCGGGAGGGAGCACGAGAATCGCACTGTTGATTGCCGGCATCCTGCTGACGCTGGCGGGCCTGGTCTGGGCCGCGCAGGGCAGCGGCTATTTCCCTTATCCGGCCGAGAGCTTCATGATCAACGAGTCGAAGTGGATTTACATCGGCCTCGCGACGGCCATCGCCGGCGTGGTGCTGATGGCCCTGTCGCGGCGGGTGTAAGAGCTAGTCTGCAGTCGCTCGATAACGATTTGATGCGCCGCCGACCAGCTGTGTCGCTTCCTTGACGGTCCGCTTGACAATTTCTGCGGCTGGCAAAATCTCGCTGACAAGATCGACGGTCTCTCCCGCAATGACTCCGGCGATATCGAAATCCTTGGCGGTGCGCGCCGCGGAATAGCGCGCCGCCTCGCCATCCTGGTTCTGTAGGAGCTCGGCTTCGCGGCCACGCCACTTATCGGTGAATTTGTTTTCCAGCAATCGGCCGGTATAGGGCGCGGGCCATACATTGCCGCGAGCGATATCGAACAGAATACTGCGGATCGTTCCGTCGCCGGTTGCGGCGACGATGCGCTGTTTGGCCTCTGCAGCGCCGGCGGCCTCGGTCGACGCGTAAAACCGCGTGCCCATCAGCACACCGTCGGCCCCGAGCATCAGCGCGGCGGCCAGACCGCGCCCGTCGGCAACCCCACCAGCCGCGACCACGGGAATGCCTTTGGCGATATCGACGACCGCCGGCACGAGGGGAAAGGTGCCGCGGCTGATGCCGTGACCTCCGCCTTCGGCGCCCTGCGCCACGATGATGTCGGCGCCGTTTCCGGCAACATCCTTCGCTTGCTCGAGCGTCTGAATTTGACAGATGAGTCGCGCGCCGGCGCGCTTGATCCTGTCAGCGTGCGGGCGCACGTCGCCGAACGACAAAAAGATAGCCGCAGGTTTGCGTTCGAGTGCGAGCTCAAGCACGCGAGGATTGCGCGCCATGCTCCAGGTAATAAAGCCAACGCCGACGCGGGCGTCTCCCGCTGCATCCATTTCGCGCGCCAGCCAGGCCTCATTGCCGTAACCGCCGCCAATAATTCCAAATGCACCGGCGCGGCTCACTTCCGCTGCCAGTTTGCCGTCGGAAACAAGGTCCATCGGCGCCAGCAGGATCGGATGACGGATTCCGAGCAGTTCCGTCACGCGCGTTGAAATCGTCATTTGTCGCCCCTCACACCGCCTTCGCCATCTCCCGCAGCTTGAACTTCTGGATCTTTCCCGTGCTCGTCTTCGGGATGTCGGCGAAGACCAGATAGCGCGGGCATTTGTAGGAGGCGAGATGCGCGCGGCACCATTGCAGCAGCTCGTCGCTGGTCGCCGCGTGCTCGGGCTTCAACTCGATGAAGGCGCAGGGCGTCTCGCCCCATTTCTCGTCGGGCTTGGCGACGACGGCGGCGGCGGCGACGGCGGGATGCTTGTAGAGCGCGTCCTCGACCTCGATCGAGGAGATGTTCTCGCCGCCGGAGATGATGATGTCCTTGGAGCGGTCCTTGAGCTGGATATAGCCGTCGGGATGCATGACACCGAGGTCGCCGGTGTGGAACCAGCCGCCCATGAAGGCCTTTTCGGTCGAGGCCTTGTTCTTGAGATACCCCTTCATCACCACATTGCCGCGCATCATCACTTCGCCCATGGCTTCGCCGTCGCGCGCAACCGGCACCAAAGTGTCGGGATTGCGCACGTCGAGCGCCTCCAGCGCGCCGTAGCGCACGCCCTGGCGCGCCTTCAGCGCCGCCTGTTCGTCCGCCGGCAGCGCATCCCACGCGTCATGCCAGTCGTTGACCACGGCGGGGCCGTAGCATTCGGTGAGGCCGTAAAGATGCGTGACGTTGAAGCCCGCCTCTTTCATCTCCGCGAGCACGGCCTCCGGTGGCGGCGCCGCGGCGGTGAAGAACTGCACCACGTGCGGCAGCGGCTTTTTCTCCGACGCGGCTGCGTTGAGCAGCGTCGCCATCACGATCGGCGCGCCGCACAGATGCGTCACCTTGTGGTTGGCGATGGCGTCGTACATCGCCTTCGCCCGCACCGCGCGCAGGCAGACATGGGTGCCGGCGACCACCGAAATCGACCAGGGGAAGCACCAGCCGTTGCAGTGGAACATCGGCAACGTCCACAGGTAGACCGGGTGCTTGGCCATCGAGCAGGTGACGACGTTGCCGGTGGCGAGCAGGTAGGCGCCGCGGTGGTGGTAGACGACGCCCTTCGGATCG
>DATJYA010000111.1:0-4229 GCA_035499835.1 Pseudolabrys sp. | reverse complement strand
TCGGCGACGATGCGGCGCAAGAGGTCGAGCAGCCGCGCCTGCACCGAGACATCGAGCCCGCCGGTCGGCTCATCCATGAAGATCAGCCGCGGCGCGGTCACCAGATTGCGCGCGATCTGCAGCCTCTGCCGCATGCCGCCGGAATAGGTGCGGGGCATGTCGTCGATGCGGTCCTGCGGGATTTCGACCCGGCCGAGCCAGTCGGCGGCGATGCCGCGAATGGCGCCATAATTGCGGGCACCGACCGCCATCAGCCGCTCGCCGATATTGCCGCCGGCGGACACGCCCATGCGCAGACCGAGCTGCGGGTCCTGGTGGACGTAGCCCCAGTCGGTGCGCAGCAGAAACCGCCGCTCGGCCTCGCCCAGCGACCACAGATCGGCGACGGCGCCGTCGCGCATGCGGTAGAGGATCTTGCCCGCGCTCGGTTCGAGCTGCGCCGACAGGAGTTGCAGCAGCGTGGTCTTGCCGGAGCCGGATTCACCGACCACCGCCATCACCTCGCTTTCGTAAAGCTCGAAGGAGACGTCGCGGCAGCCCAGCCGGCGGCCGTACCATTTGCCCAGGCCCTCGGCGACGAGAAGCGGCTTTTCGTTTTCGGCCGGGCTCATACGCTCATCTCGGCGAAAGTCACGCGGAAACTGTAGCCGTGCCGCTCGAAGCCGAGCTGCTCGTAGAAGGCGTGCGCGCGTTCGCGCTTGGCGTTCGAGGAGAGCACCAGCTTGTAGCAGCCTTTTTCCTCGGCGCGCGCCCGCGCGAATTGCATCATCGCCTGACCGATGCCGCGGCTATGCAGCGCCGGATCGACGACGACGTCCTCGACGATGGCCGAAGGCGCGCCGAGATGGCCGAGATTGTCCATGACCAGCAACGCGAAGCTGCCGACGATGCGGCCGTCCTGCTCGGCGACATAGAGCGTATAGTCTGGGTAACGGGAAAAGCGGGCGAAGATCGCCTCGGCTTCGGGAATGGGCAGCACGTTGCCGTCGTCGAGGCCGGGCTGTGCGTAGAGCGCGAGCACGCCGGGCAAATCGGCCTTCATCGCGGCGCGAATGGTCACGCCGTCCACGTCAGCACCGGCATGCTTGGCCTCCGGCTTCGCCTGCGCCGCGCTGTGACCTGCGGCGCGGCGGCTCTCGCAGTAATCGGTATCCGAGCAGACGAACATGCGGCTGCCGCTGTCGTCGGTGATGACTTCATCGAGATAGGCATCGTCCGCGCCGCACAGCTCGCACGCCGCGTTGTGCCGGTAGGGCTCGAATGGATGATCCTCGAAGTCGAGCGAGACGACGCGCGTATGGGGCGGGATGGCGTAAATGCGCTTCTCGCGGCCGGCGCCGAACAATTGCAGCGCCGGGCAGTCGGAGAGCTTCGGATTGTCGAATTTCGGAATGGGCGAGGGGTCCATGACGTAACGATCGTCGACCTTGACCGGATAGGCATAGGTCGTGGCGATGTGGCCGTGGCGCGCGATGTCCTCGTAGAGCTTCACATGCATCAGCCCGTATTCGGCCAGCGCGTGCATGCGGCGGGTCTCGGTTTCGCGCGGCTCGAGGAAGCGCAACGGCTCCGGGATCGGCACCTGATAGACGAGTACCTGATTTTCGGTCAGCGGCGTCTCCGGCACGCGATGGCGCGTCTGGATCACGCTGGCCTCATGCGTGTGGGTGGTGGTGCGCACGCCGGCGGTCTTGGTGAAGAACTTGCGGATCGAGACCGCATTGGTGGTGTCGTCGGAGCCCTGGTCGATGACCTTGAGCACATCGTCGGGGCCGAGGATCGAGGCCGTGACCTGCACGCCGCCGGTGCCCCAGCCGTAAGGCATCGGCATTTCGCGGCTGGCGAAGGGCACCTGATAGCCGGGGATGGCGATCGCCTTCAGGATCGCGCGGCGGATCATGCGCTTGGTCTGCTCGTCGAGATAGGCGAAATTGTAAACGGGCGCGGTCATTCGGCGGCGTCCTGCATCGGCGCGGCATCGCCGTTCGAGCCGGTCGAACGTTCGGAAAATTCCTTGCGCAATTTGCGCAGCAGCCCGAGCTCCGACTGGAAGTCGACGTAGTGCGGCAGCTTCAGGTGCTCGACGAAGCCGGTCGCCTGCACATTGTCGGAGTGGCTCAAGACGAATTCCTCGTCCTGCGCTGGCGCGCCGGTTTCCTCGCCCAGTTCGCGCGCGCGCAAGGCGCGATCGACCAGCGCCATCGCCATCGCCTTGCGCTCGCTCTGGCCGAAGGCAACGCCGTAGCCGCGGGTAAAGCGCGGCGCCTCCGTCGCGCTGCTGGTGAACTGATTGACCATCTGGCATTCGGTGACGCAGAGCGAACCGAGCGGCACCGCGAAACCGACATCCTCGGCGAAAAATTCGACCTCGACCTCGCCGTAGCGGATTTCGCCGGCGAAAGGGTGGGTGCGGCCGAAACCGCGCTGGGTCGAATAGGCGAGCGCCAGTAGAAAGCCCTCGTCGCCGCGCGCCAGGTTTTGCAGCCGTAGGTCGCGCCCCGCTGGAAAAGAGAGCGGATCGCGGGTGAGATCCCCGGGCTCGCCGCCTTCCGCCTGCTCGGTTTCGATCAGGCCACCCTGCGCCAGCAATTCGGCCACCGACGAATAGGACGGCTCGCCGGCGGGCGCGGTCGCCGCTGCCGGCACCTCGCCCGGCTCCGCCAGATCGTGGTCGAGCAGGCGGTGGGTATAGTCGAAGGTCGGCCCCAGCACCTGGCCGCCGGGCAGATCCTTGAACGTTGCCGAGATGCGGCGGCGAATATCCATGGCGCCGGTTTCGATCGGCGCCGACGCGCCGAACCGCGGCAGCGTGGTGCGATAGGCCCGCAGCAGGAAGATCGCCTCGATCATGTCGCCACGCGCCTGCTTGATGGCGAGCGCCGCAAGCTCGCGGTCGTAGAGCGAGCCTTCGCACATCACGCGGTCGACGCCGAGCGCGAGCTGATTGTCGATCTGCGCCAGCGTGACCTCGGCAACGGCGCGGTCGCCACGGCGCGTATCGGCCAGCAGCGCATGAGCATTTTCGATGGCGCGCTCGCCGCCCTTGACTGCGACATACATCGTCAGGGTCCCCGCGAGACGCGAATGGAGCGCGGCAGCGCCGCCGCCTGGTCGCCGGCGACGAGAACGACGTCGACGCCGCGCGGAAACAGTTCGCGGTTGAGGGCGCACCGCTCGGCAAAATCGGCGGGCAAGGGCTCGGCTGCGATCTGGCGTTTGGCCTTGATGCCGGGGCCTTCCAGGGTAAAGGCGGGACCGGAAAAGCGCGCGACCTGCACGATCAGCGTCGTCGAACGGTCGGGGTACTCGTCGCTGCCCTGCGCGAACAGCGCGAAGTCGGGTAGGGCAGCCGCATCGCTAACAATTGCGAAGGCGGCGTGACTGGGTTCGCCGGCAATCGGCGCGCCGGTGCGGAAGCGAATCCAGTCGGCGATGGCTGATACGGCAAGCGCAGGATCGAGCCAGACGGGCGTGTCGTAATCGGCAAGGCTTTGCACCAGTGCAGCGGTTGCCGGCGCCAACGGTGCCGGTGCAGCTTCGGCGGAAATGCGCCTGATGTCGCCCGGCCGCGCAAAGGCTTCCATGATGGCGCGGAATGCGGCCTGGCTGGCAAACGCGGCGTTGGCGGAAATCGCCGTCATTTCTCGTCCTCGCCGCGCACCAAGGTGAAGAAGTCGACACGGGTGGCTGCGGTCTGCGCCTGCGCCTTGGCGCGCCGGGCCTCCTGCTCGCGGCGCAAGGGCGTGAGCACATGCCGCTCGATGCCGTCGCGGTGCGCCGGCGCTTGCCAAAGCGCATCGCACAGCGCCGCATAGCGCGCCTTTTCCGTATCGCGGCCAAGCACATAGGCAAAGCCGGTTTCGCCGGATTTCAGCCGGATCGCGGCGCGGGTGACGGACGCCTCGCCGAGGTTGAACGGCGCGCCGTTACCGCCGACACGGCCCCGCAACATTACCAATCCAATCTCGGGCGGCCGCAGTTCGGTGAAATCGACGCCGTCGCCGACGGCCTTGAGGCCGCGCGCAATGTCCTCGGCTCTGGCATTGGCGAGCACGGCCATGGCCGCGCGCCGCCGGACCTGCCCGGCGTCCTCAACAATTTGCTGGTCGGCTGTCGACATGGCGCTTGCGCAAAGTTGTCTAGTTCTATAGACAACTAATAGATCGCGCGCAATGACGCCGTGATGACATTTCGACAATGCTGACCAGAACGCCGCGCGGCTCTTCGAA
>DATJYA010000110.1:0-11928 GCA_035499835.1 Pseudolabrys sp. | reverse complement strand
CGACAGGATGTACCAGGTATCCCATTCGGCGTTCAGGATCGGGTTCGGTCCCGACAGCACGAAGTCGACCGTGTAGTCGTCGACCTTCACGACCTTGGCGTCGGCAGGCAGCCTGGTCTTGACGTCCGAGGTCGGACCGCGTGCCCGATCGGCGGAAAATACCACGTCGTCGGCGGTGAAATCCTCGCCGTTCTGGAACTTGACGCCCTTGCGCAGGTGGAAGCGCCAGCGCGTCGGCTCGAGAACCTCCCAGCTCTCGGCGAGGCCCGGAATAATCTTCAGGTCCTTGCCGCGCTTGGTCAGGCCTTCATAGACGTTGCCGAGAACGCCGTGCGTGAAAGTCTCGTTCAGCGAGTACGGATCGAGTGATTTCAGGTCGCCCTGAAAGGCGAACTTGAAGGTGACGGCGGATGCCTGGCTTGCGAACAAGACCAGCGCCAATAGGCCCGTGAAAAAGCCGGTGCTGAATTTCATTTTCCCCTCGCCTGCTGAAGTGACGTTCGGCTCCGCTCATCCTGCGCAGCCCCGCCATTTTGTCCTGCACCAAGTCTAGTGGGATCAGCCGGAGATAGTCCAGACAGGGATTGCCGCCCGCGCAGACACGATAAGCCCAATTTTCAAGCATTTTTTGCGTCACGATGGCCGTACGACTCCGTAAATTGCCTAGGCCAGCCGCTCGGGAGGTTCCTGGACACCACTTTGCGGAATTTTACGGGAAGATTTTGTATCCGGAATATAACGGGAAACTAAGTTAGCTGACCGCATGTACGCTGCGTTAAACAGCGTGTGCGAAACGGAATACGGGTTCGTGAAACGGGAAATATCGGAAGTTAGCGGCGGGGCTCGTCAACAAAGGTTGCGAAGCCTGGTACTGTCCGTATTTAAGGCGCAGTGTCCTAATTTGAATCCGATGGTGGGCGCCGTCATAAGAGGCCGTTGTTGACTGTAGTAGAAGGCAGCAAGGAATAATCTATTCATCTTTTTTGGATTGGCCGCCAAAATCGGCGGCCTTTCTTGTCGCAATGACTTTTGAATCAAGCGCAGCGGCAATCGCATTCTCAACGAACCGCCGCGCCACTCCAACCTTGCTCCCGCCGTAGCCGATACGGCCGTCAGCTTCGAGCAGATCAAAGACTTCGTTGGCGTGCCGGATTATCAGACGCTGGAGGCACGCTACCCCGTGGTCTGAACGGCCGGCCTATACTCTCGATTTGCCGGAGACCGCGTGGTCGCGCTGATGCGCCACGTTTTCGAGAATCGCACCGTCTCATCGGTTTCATTAGGGAAAGAGCCCCAGCGCGAGGCTGGGGCTCCCCCGTGAGGCAGCGGCTGCAAAGGGGCAAACCAAAACAGCCGCTCCCGGCACTCGCCAAGAGCAGTAGGCGTGCGGCTTATTGCTACAAAGCCCGTGCGGCCGTCGCCCGCCGTCCTCTCATAAGCATCGGTCCGAACGATAGGGCGAAGCCGAAAAAGGCGATGCACCAGGCCAGCGCCGTAACATGGAGTAGTACATCGTTCCATCCGGGCTCCAACGACGCGCAGACCCGTGCCAGCGTGGCGGCGATGATCGCGACGTAGATCGCCTGCGTCATCGCCGAGGCTGCAAGCGCATTGCCGGTATGACCCAGGCTGGCGCGGGTCATCACCGCGAGCGTCATGGTCCCCGCCGCCCCTACCGTCCAGGCATGGATTCCGGCGCTCGCCGGAACGAGGTCGATCGCCGCCGCGCTTGCGAGCAGAAACCCGATCGGTACGAATGCGTAACCGACGTGCAGAATGAGCACCAATCGGTCGCGACAGGTCCGATCGCCGGCCCAGCGGCCGAGTCGAATGAAATTCAGCGCCGCTGAGGCGGCAAGCGCGGCGGCGGTCATTCGTCCGATCGGTTGCACGGTCCACAGCGCCAGCGTTGCGGCAGTGATGGCAATCGCGGCGGCGTCAAAACGACCGACCGGGGCCGGGAGCCGGCCGGGATTCTCGCGCGCCAGCCAGTTTCGGGTGAAGCTCGGAACGATACGGCCGCCGATGAGTGCGATGAGCAAGACGATTGCGGCGATGCCGATGCGGGCACCATATTCGGCGGTGCCCTGGACATGGGCCTCGATATGAAATGCAACATTGCCGGCAAGGAGCAATGTGACCAGACCTACAACGCGGAGGTTTCGCCAATTCCTGCCTGCGACAATCTCGCGCGCAGCGGCTGCTACGACCAAGGCCAGAAAGCTGACATCGATGCCCGCCGCCATGAGCCAGCCGATTTCAGCAGAACAGGTCACGCACACGCGGCCCGCGACCCACACCCCGACCAACGCGAGTAAAGGCATGCCCTGGATCGGCAGTCGTCCGGTCCAGTTGGGTATCGCCGTGAGCAAAAACCCGGTCACCACGGCCGGCAGATAGCCGTAGAGCATTTCGTGGACGTGCCAATCGACCGGTGACAATGCGCTCCACAATTCCAGTTCGCCGTTGAACATCGGCAGCCAGGCAAGGACGGCAACCCCTGCGTAAACGGCCCCAAACAGAAAAAATGGACGGAATCCGTACGATAGCAGAGCTGGGCCGTCATAGTCGCGCAGGCGAGGAATTCCGTTCATCAGACGGCGCTACCCTCGCTGCACGCACTCGAAAGCGCGCTTGAGACAAGTCGCGCCAGGATTCGGCGAGCGGTTCAGCATGCCTATCAGTGTCACCCACTCTTCATCGGATGCTTCGTGCGTGTAACGCTGCACGGTCTGCGTCACGCAGGCCGCAAGGTCGAGCCCCTCGGCGGCGGCCCGTTCCTTGACCGCGGCCAGCAGCGTCAAATCACCTGACCCGAGAATCGTTTCGATCGCCGCCCTCTCGTCGCGCAACCGGGCCAGAATATCGCCGAGCAGCATGATTTCGGCCTCAATACACGCGCAGCGCATCGGCGCCGGCCAGGTCGATGCCTTCAATCTTTGCCGCCGTCACCAACCGAGCGATGTATTGTGCGGCAGCGCGCCGACCGACGCTTTCGCGCAAGTATTCTGCGATACGCCCGACGACCGCCTCGTACGGCAGTGTCCGCCCTTCATGTTTGCGATCGAGCCGGATGATGTGAAACCCGTAGCGCGTCGCCACCGGCTCCGCGCACAGCTCGCCGGGCGCTAACGCCAACAGCGCCTGCTCGAATTCCGGCGTGGTCTGCCCCTCGGTGACCTGGCCGAGATTGCCGCCCTGCGCGCCGGACGGGCAGCGCGAATGTGCCTGCGCCAGATCCGCAAAGGATTCGGGCCTTTCGCGCAAGGTCGCCAGCACCGCGGCGGCATCGGCTTGCGCCCGCGCGTTAGCCTCGTGGTCGGAAGGCAATGCCGCAAACAGGATGTGCGAGGCCTCGTAGATGTCGGGCGAGCGGAACCGCGCCTTATTGTTCTCAAAGTAACGCCGGCAGGTCGCGTCATCCGGCTCGGGCAAGTTGACTTCACGATCGATGACGCCCCGCATCAGCGCCTCTTCGTCCGTCTCGCGCCGTCCAGCCTCATCGCTGATCGGTTCAGGCTTCAGGCCAATCGCACGAGCCCGCTGCAGCAGCAGTTCGCGGATGACGAGGGCGCGCGCGGCCTGTTGCCAGGCCGCGATCGGCTTGTCCGCCGGATGGTTCTGCATTTCATGCACGATCGCGTCACGTGCGATAGCGATACCATTGACGCTGACCGCAACCGGCTTGCCGGCTAGAAACTGCACATGAACGGAGCACGACATGGGCCGCTACTTCGCCGGCACGATGCGGCGCGTGCGGACCACCTGGTAACCGCGGCGGCCGAGATACCAAACCGGTGCGCTCCAGACGTGCACGAGACGGGTGAACGGAAACAGCAAAAAGATCGTCATGCCTAGCGCGAGATGCACCTGGAAGATCAGCGACACGTCGCTAATGAGCCCGGAAACGCCCGGCTGCAGCGTCAAGATCCCCTGCGCCCAGGTCATGAATGTCACCATGACGTGACCGTCGAGATGCTGCAGCGAGACCGGAATGGTGGCGAGGCCGAGCGTGAGTTGGACATAGAGGATCAGCAAAATCGCGATGTCGCCGAACGACGAAGTGTTGCGGATGCGCGCATCGAACAGCCGCCGGTGCACCAGCAACGTCAGGCCGATAAAGCACATCACGCCCGCGACGCCGCCGACTCCAATCGCCATCCACTGCTTGAAAGTGTGTGAAATGCCGAGTGCCTCGAAGATCCAGATCGGCGTCAGCAACCCGCCGAAATGACCAAGGAAGATGACGAGAATGCCGACATGGAACAAATTGGAGCCCCAGGCCAGCTGACGCCGGCGCAGCAACTGGCTCGAGCCGCTGCGCCAAGTGTACTGCTCGCGGTCGAAGCGGACCAGGCTGCCAAGCAGGAACACGGTCAGGCACAAATAAGGATACCAACCATAGACGATGTATATGATCAGATCGCGCATGACCGTTTCCTTATTGGCGCCGCGGATTGGCGTGGCCAGCCGGCGGCATATCGGGCGCGGGACGCATGCCGCCGCGCACGCGTGCGATCAAGCCGTCCTTGCAGCCGTCACCGGAACCAGGCCCGAAATTGACCGGTTCGTCCTCCCAGGCGGCATCAAGCGCCGCGAGGTCGTTGGCATCGGTGTCAGGCAATTCGAGCAGCGCGGAAACCTCTTCGTCCTTCGGCTCGGCGGCGGATAGCGCCACCAGCGCACGGAACACGGCTTCATAAGACGATTGCCGCTTGCGCAGGCGTTCCGCCAGCGCGGCGAAAATGTGCGCCGGCTGGCCGAGCGTTTCGCAGGCCTCCTTGAGCGGCCGCGTCGCCAAGTATTCGAGGAACAGCGGCAGGAAATCCGGCAGTTCGGCGGCGCTCATCAGCAGGCCCGCCTGCTCGTATTGCGCCTTGAGGTCGATCATGGCCTGGCCGCGGTCGCGGCTTTCGCCATGCACGTGCTCGAACAGATGCAGCGACAGCGAGCGCGTGCGATCGAACAGCAGCACGTAACGCTCCTGCAGATCGTAGAGGTCGTTGGTCGCAAGGTCCGTGGTCAACTCGGAAAGCTGTTGCCACACGCCCCGCGGGATCAACCGGTCTTGCGCCAGCGCGAGTCCGATCTCGGGTGCAGCCTCCTGCAGCTCAGCGGTCGGATAAGTGAGCAGCGCCGACAGCGCCTTCAAGGTCCGACTCATTACGCGATCTCCATCGGATTCTTGGCGCGCTTCGGCGTGCCGAACAGGTTCACTTCGCTAGTGCCGCCGGAGCAGCCATTGCCGAACGAGAAACCGCAGGAGCCGCGCAGGTCGTAGGCATCTTCATTGATCTCGCGGTGCGCGGTCGGGATGACGAAGCGATCCTCGTAGTTGGCGATCGCCATGACGTGGTACATGTCCTCGATCGCCTGCGCGGTCAGGCCGACGCGCTTGGCGATCGCCTCGTCGATGACGCCGTCGACCGTTTTGGCGCGCATATAGGCGCGCATCGCCAGCATGCGTTCGAGACCATTGGCGACCGGCTCTTCCTTGCCGGCCGTGAGCAAGTTGGCGAGGTATTTGAGGGGAATGCGTAGGGAACGCACGTCGGGCATCTCGCCGTCATGGCCGATCGTGCCGGCCTGCGCCGCCGACTGGATCGGCGACAACGGCGGCACGTACCACACCATCGGCAGCGTGCGGTATTCGGGATGCAGCGGGAACGCCACCTTCCACTCCATCGCCATCTTGTAGACCGGCGAGCGGCGGGCGCCCTCCAGCCAGTTGTCGCTGATGCCGTCGGCGCGCGCTTGCGCGATCACCTTCGGATCGTGCGGATTGAGGAAGATGCCGAGCTGCGCCTCGTAGAGATCCTGCTCATCCGGCACGCTCGCCGCCTGCTCGATGCGGTCGGCGTCATAAAGCACCACGCCGAGATAACGAATACGGCCGACGCAGGTCTCCGAGCACACCGTCGGCTGTCCAGCCTCGATTCGCGGATAGCAGAAGATGCACTTCTCCGATTTGCCGCTCGACCAGTTGTAATAGATCTTCTTGTAGGGGCAGCCGGACACGCACATGCGCCAGCCGCGGCACTTGTCCTGGTCGATGAGGACGATGCCGTCCTCCTCGCGCTTGTAGATCGCGCCGGAGGGGCAGGCCGCGACGCAGGCCGGATTGAGGCAGTGCTCGCACAGCCGCGGCAGATACATCATGAAGGTATTTTCGAACTGGCCGTAGATTTCCTTCTGCACGCCCTCGAAATTGACGTCCTTCGAGCGTTTGGCGAACTCGGTGCCGAGGATCTCCTCCCAGTTCGGACCCCACTCGATCTTCTCCATGCGCTCGCCGGTGATCAGCGAGCGTGGCCGCGCCGTCGGCGAGGCCTTCAGCTCCAGCGCGTTCTGCAGGTGCTCGTAGTCGAATGTGAAGGGCTCGTAGTAGTCGTCGATCTCCGGCAGGTCGGGGTTGGCGAAAATGTTCGCCAGCACCCGCCATTTCGAGCCGATGCGTGGCTCGATCTTGCCGTTCTTCTTGCGCCGCCAGCCGCCGTTCCAGCGCTCCTGGTTCTCCCACTCCTTGGGATAGCCGATGCCCGGCTTGGTCTCGACGTTGTTGAACCAAGCGTATTCCATGCCTTCGCGATTGGTCCACACGTTCTTGCAGGTGACCGAGCAGGTGTGACACCCGATGCACTTGTCGAGGTTCAAGACCATCGCGATCTGCGCGCGGATTTTCATTCTGCGGCCTCCAGTTTGGTCCTAGGCTCGTTCTTGGGCGCGACGGTGAGAGGTTCGGGCTGATCGGCCGTCGGTTTGTCGAGCCAATCGACTTTCGCCATCTTGCGGATGATGACGAATTCGTCGCGGTTGGTGCCGATCGTGCCGTAATAGTTGAAGCCGTAGGCCTGTTGGGCGTAGCCGCCGATCATGTGCGTCGGTTTGATTACGATGCGCGTCACCGAATTATGGATGCCGCCGCGCTGGCCGGTGATCTCCGAGCCCGGCACGTTCACGATCTTCTCCTGCGCGTGATACATCAGGCACATGCCGTCCTTCACGCGCTGGGAGACCACGGCGCGGGCGACCAGCGCGCCGTTCGAGTTGTAGGCCTCGATCCAGTCGTTATCGGCGATGCCGACTTTCCTGGCGTCGTTCTCGCTGATCCAGACGATCGGCCCGCCGCGCGACAGCGTGAGCATCAAGAGGTTGTCGGTGTAAGTGGAGTGGATGCCCCACTTCTGATGCGGCGTGATGAAATTGAGGACGATCTGCTTTTCGCCGTTGGGCTTTGAGTCGATCACCGGCTTGACCGCCTTGAGATCGACCGGCGGACGGTAGACGCAGAGCGCCTCGCCGAACGCCCGCATCCACAGATGATCCTGGTAAAGCTGCTGGCGGCCCGACAGCGTGCGCCAGGGGATCAACTCGTGCACGTTGGTGTAGCCGGCGTTGTAGCAGACCTTCTCCGACTCCAGCCCCGACCAGGTCGGTGCCGAGATGATCTTGCGCGGCTGCGCCACCACGTCGCGGAAGCGGATTTTCTCGTCCTCCTTCGGGATGGCGAGATGCTTGTGGTCGAGGCCGGTGGTTTTCGACAGCGCCTCCCAGGCCTTCACGGCGACTTCGCCGTTGGTCTCGGGCGCGAGCGAGAGGATCACTTCGGTGGCGTCGATGTCGGTGTCGATGCAGGCGAGTCCCTTGGTCGCCCCCTCCTCCGTCACTTCACCATTTAACCGCTTCAGCAGATTGACCTCGTGCTCGGTGTTCCAGGCGATGCCCTTCACGCCGTTGCCGATCTTCTGCATCAGGGGCCCGAGCGCCGTGTAGCGCTTGTAGATGTTGGGGTAGTCGCGTTCGACCAGCGTGACCGCCGGCATGGTCTCGCCGGGGATCGGCTCGACCTCGCCCTTTTTCCAGTCCTTGACGTCGAGCGCCTGCGCGATCTCGCCCGGCGAGTCGTGCATGATCGGCGTTAGCACCACGTCCTTTTCGACGCCGAGCACTTCCGGCGCCACTTCCGAGAACTTCTTGGCGATCGCCTTGTAGATTTCCCAATCGCTCTTGCATTCCCACACCGGGTCTACCGCCGAGGTCAGCGGATGAATGAAGGGGTGCATGTCGGAGGTGTTGAGATCGTTCTTCTCGTACCAGGTGGCCGTCGGCAGCACGATGTCGGAATAGACGCAGGTCGTGGACATGCGGAAGTCGAGTGTGACCAGCAGGTCGAGCTTTCCCTTCGGCGCCTCGTCGTGCCAGGCGACTTCCTTTGGCTTCACTTTGCCGGTTTCGCCGAGATCCTTGCCTTGCACGCCGTGCGTGGTGCCGAGCAGGTGCTTGAGGAAATATTCGTGGCCCTTGCCGGACGAACCGAGCAGGTTCGAGCGCCACACGAACATGTTGCGCGGCCAGTTGTCCGGATGATCCGGATCCTCGCAGGACAACTGCAGCTCGCCCGACCTCAGGGCCTTGGCGACGTAGTCCTTGGGCTCGAGGCCGGCGGCCTGCGCCTTCGCTGCTATCGTCAGCGGGTTTTGCTTGAGCTGCGGGGCCGACGGCAGCCAGCCCATGCGCTCGGCGCGCACGTTATAGTCGATCAGCGCGCCGTCCCACGGGCCCGGCGGCGCGGTCGGCGAGAGGATTTCGTCGATACCCAAAGTCTCGTAGCGCCACTGGTCGGTGTGCGCGTAGAAGAATGAGGTCGAGTTCTGCTGCCGCGGCGGACGACCCCAGTCGAGCGCGAAGGCAAGGGGCAGCCAGCCCGACTGCGGGCGCAGCTTCTCCTGGCCGACATAATGCGACCAGCCGCCGCCTGACTGGCCGACGCAACCGCACATCACCAGCATGTTGATGACGCCGCGGTAATTCATGTCGCAGTGATACCAGTGGTTCATAGCCGCGCCGATGATCACCATCGAGCGCCCCTTGGTCTTCTCGGCGTTGAGCGCGAATTCGCGCGCAACCGTGACGATGTGGTCGCGCGGCACGCCGCTGATCTTTTCCGCCCAGGCTGGCGTATAGGGCACGTTGTCGTCGTAGGACTTGGCGACATGCTCGCCGCCGAAGCCGCGGTCGAGGCCGTAATTGGCGACAAAGAGGTCGAACACGGTAGCGACCAGCGCCTCGCCGTCCTTGAGCGCCACGCGCTTGGCCGGCACCTTGCGTACCAGAACGCTCGGATGACCGGTGCCGGCGAAGTGGTCGTGCTCGCGGTTGCCGAAATAAGGAAAGCCGACGTCGGCGAGCTCGTCCTTGTCGTCGGCGAAGCTCAGTTGCAGCTTGGTCTCGCCGCCGTCCGACTTCTTCTCTTCCAGGTTCCACTTGCCCTTCTCGCCCCAGCGGAAGCCGACCGAGCCGCGCGGCGCCACGATGCTCTTCGACGCCTCGTCATAGGCGAGCGTCTTCCATTCCGGGTTGTTGCTCTCGCCGAGATTGCCGGTGAAGTCGGAGGCACGCAGGAGCCGCCCGGGCACCAGCCCGCCGTCCTGCTTCGTGAGCTGCACCAACATCGGCATATCCGTGTACTGGCGCACATAGTCCTGGAAGTACCTGGCCTGCCGGTCGAGATAGAATTCGCGCAGGATGACGTGGCCCATGGCCATGGCCAGCGCCGCGTCGGTACCCTGCTTCACCGAGATCCAGAGATCGGCGAACTTGGAAGCTTCCGAATAGTCGGGGCAGATGACGACGCTCTTGGCGCCGCGATAGCGCGCCTCGGTGTAGAAATGCGCGTCCGGCGTGCGCGTCTGCGGGACGTTGGAGCCCCAGAGGATGAGGAAGCCGGAATTGTACCAGTCGGCGCTTTCGGGAACGTCGGTCTGCTCGCCCCAGGTCTGCGGGCTAGACGGCGGCAGGTCGCAATACCAGTCGTAAAACGACATGCAAACGCCGCCGAGCAGCGACAGATAACGCGAGCCGGCGGCATAGGACACCATCGACATCGCCGGGATCGGCGAGAAGCCAATGACGCGATCGGGGCCGTGCCGCTTGACCGTGTAGGCATTGGCGGCGGCGATGATTTCGGTGACCTCGTCCCAGGTTGCGCGCACGAAGCCGCCGAGGCCGCGCTTCTGCGTATAGGCGGCGCGCTTTTCCGGGCTCTCGACGATCGAGGCCCAGGCCGCCACCGGCGTGCGCAGCGTCCGCGCCTCACGCCACAGCTTCAGCAGGCGCGAGCGCACCAGCGGATATTTCATCCGGTTGCCGGAATAGAGATACCAGGAATAGCTGGCGCCGCGCGAGCAGCCACGCGGCTCGTGGTTCGGCAGTTCGGGGCGCGTGCGCGGATAGTCGGTCTGCTGCGTCTCCCAGGTGACGATGCCGCCCTTGACGTAGATCTTCCACGAGCACGAGCCGGTGCAGTTGGCGCCGTGCGTCGAGCGCACGATCTTGTCGTGCTGCCAGCGCTTGCGGTAGCCGTCCTCCCAGCGCCGGTCTTCGTGCGTGGTGATGCCGTGGCCGTCGGCGAACGCTTCATCGCCACGCCTGAAGAAAGTCAGCCGATCGAGAAAGTGGCTCATCTTCGCTAGTCCCTATTCAGCGGGTTGCGGCGCGCCGGGCAGCGACGGACCGCGCTCGATATCGCGCAGCAGGCCGCCGGGCCGCGTATAGAAACCCCAGGTGATGGCGATGCAGGTGATGTAGAAGACGAGGAAACCCCACAGCGCCATTTCCGGCCCGCCGGTGAGCGAGATCGAGGTGCCGTAGGCCTTCGGGATGAAGAAGGCGCCATAAGCCGCGACCGCCGAGGTGAAGCCGATGATCGCCGCCGATTCCATCTCGGCTTGGCGCTGCCGCGCGGACACCGCGAGGCCCGGTTCGAGGCGCGGCATTTCCACCCGCATGATCGCCGGGATCATCTGGAAGGTCGACGCATTGCCCACGCCGGTGGCGAAGAACAGCAGCATGAACATTGCGAAGAAGCCCCAGAACGCGCCGGGCTGGTCCTTGATGCCGAGGAAGTAGAGGACGCCGGCGACCGCCGCGATCATCAGCGCGAACACCCAGAAGGTGACGCGGCCGCCGCCGTAGCGGTCCGACAGCCAGCCGGTGGCCGAACGCGACAGCGCCCCGACCAGCGGCCCGAGGAAGACGAAGCTCAGGGAGTCAACCTGCGGAAACATGGTCTTGGCGAGCAGCGGGAAGCCGGCCGAATAGCCGATGAAGGAGCCGAAGGTGCCGGTATAGAGCCAGCACATCAGCCAGTTGTGCTTGCGCTTGAAGATCACCGCCTGGTCGGCGAAGGAGGCCTTCATCGCGGCGATATCGTTCATGCCGAACCACGCGGCCGTCGCCGCGACGGCGATGAACGGCACCCAGATGAAGCCGGCATTCTGCAGCCACAATCTTGCGCCGGCACTCTCCGGTTGCGGATCGCCGCCGAACCAGCCGAACACGCCGGCGGTGATCACCAGCGGAATGACGAACTGCACGACGCTGACGCCGAGATTGCCAAGCCCGGCATTGAGCGCAAGTGCGTTGCCCTTCTCAGCCTTGGGGAAGAAGAAGGAGATGTTCGCCATGGAGGAGGCGAAGTTGCCGCCGCCGAAGCCGCACAGCAGCGCCAGCGAGAGGAAAATGATGTAGGGCGTATCGGGGCTCTGTACCGCCAGGCCGATACCGACCGCAGGGATCATCAGCGACCAGGTCGAGATGGAGGTCCACAGCCGGCCGCCGAAGATCGGCGGCATGAAGGAATAGAAGATGCGCAGCGTCGCCCCCGACAAGCCGGGCATGGCGGCGAGCCAGAACAACTGGTCGGTCGAGAACCTGAAGCCGACCGTCGGCAACTTGGCGACGACGACCGACCACACCATCCAGATCGCAAAGGCGAGCAGCAGCGCCGGAATCGAGATCCACAGGTTGCGCCGGGCGATGGCGCGGCCCTTTTCGTTCCAGAATGCCGGCTCTTCCGGTTTCCATTCCGTCAGCACATGGCCGGCCAATGCGCCGACGTGCTTTTCCTCGTGGATCGGCACCATTTCC
>DATJYA010000109.1:0-4873 GCA_035499835.1 Pseudolabrys sp. | reverse complement strand
CCGGCGCGCAGGAAGCGCCGGATCTGAATCTCGTCGTCAACCACAAGCACAATCGGGGAGGGTTCACTCATCGGCATCGCTTTCCAGTTGCGGCACGGCCGCCTGCGTCACCGGCAATTCGATTGCCAGCGTAGTGCCGAGGCCGGGGCCGTCGCTGACCGCGGTCATCTTGCCGCCGTTTGCGGCAATGAAGGCGTTGGCGATCCAAAGCCCAAGCCCGGAGCCACTGGTGGTCGTGGCGTGGCGGTCGCCGCGCGCAAACCGCTGCCAAATCTTCTCCTGCTCGGCCGGCGTGAGACCGGCGCCTACGTCACTGACGCTGAGGATCATGCGCCCGTCGCGCGCGCGGGCGGCGACTGTGATCGGCGAACCGGCCGACGAATATTTCACCGCATTGTCGAAAATCTGCACCAGGGCCTGCTGCACCAGCACCGGATCGACATGGATCAGCGGCAGATCGCGCGGCAGATTAAGCGTAACGCGCCGCTCGCCGATGCGGCGCCGGCAGCGCGCCAGCGCCGAATCGATGATGTCGGCCGGATCGGCCCATTCCGTGTGCGGATTGATGCCGTCACTGCTGATGCGGGTCGCATCGAGCAGGTTCTGGATATCGTTGTTGAGGCGCTCGGCCTCGTCACGGACGTCATGCACCAGCGCCTTGAGTTTCCTGTCGTGGGCAAGCGCCGGCGCGGCGCTGAGCACGCTGGCGGCGCCGAGAATCGAGGCCAGCGGCGTGCGCAGCTCGTGCGATACCGATCCGATCATTGCCTCACGCAGCTGATCGGTCTGCGCGCGCATGCGCGCCTCGCTGATTGCGTGCGCGACACCAAGCCGTTCCAATGTCGCGGTGGCGTCGGCAAGCACGGCGTCGACGCGGACGCGCAATTCGTTCGAGCTTTCATTCGATTCATGCCCGAGATTGATGGCGATGACGCCAAATTCGGTGCTCTTGGGCGAAACCGTCCGCACCAGCCAGATATCGCCGCCGCGGACGGCGATGGTGATGCCGCTGCTGGGATCGCGTCGGCCGTTGGCGACTTCGATGACCTGGGCGCGTACCGCTTCGGGCACGACGATGCCGTTGTGCCGGCCGCTGCCGCCGGTGGCATCGCGGGCGTTGCCGAACAGCGCCACTTTGCGCTGAATGACCGAAGCGAGATGATCTTCGATCGCGGCATGGATGTCGCTCACGTCGAATGCCACCGCCAGGCGGCGCGAGAATGCGTAGAGGTCGCGTAGATCGATCTCGCGCTGCCGTGCCAGTTCCAGTTGGCGGCTCAGCTTGCTGGCGAGTTGGCCCATTACCACTGCGACAAAGACGAACAGCGTGAGATTGATCACCTCGTGCGGATTGGTGACGCGGAAGCTATAGAGCGGTTCGTAGAAGAAGAAGGCGGAAGCCGCGACGCCGAACACCGCGGCCACGACCGCCGGAATGATGCCCCAGCGGGTGGCGGCAATGACGACCGGGACCAGGTAGATGGTGGAGCCGTGCTGCATCCCGGTAGCCCTGACCATGCCGAAGACGCCTAGGGTTGCCAGGGCGACCAGCCCGAGGGTCAGCAGCACGCCGCGCGCTTCGGCGCGGATACGTTTGAAATTGAGGGCGATAGTCATTTTTCGCCTCTAGAGCCCGCTTTCAGATACAATATAGGCCGATGCGCCCTTGTCTGTCATGGCTTGCTTGGCTAGATAGCGATCGTCCAAAGCGCCCGATTTGCGGGGCTTTTCGGACATCGGAGAGGTGGCAGAGCGGTTGAATGCACCGCACTCGAAATGCGGCATACGGGTAACCGTATCGGGGGTTCGAATCCCTCCCTCTCCGCCAGATATCCCGAGCCCTAATGCTTCGGGGAACTGAACTCGCCGGCTTCCAGCTCGATGTAAATCCGATAGGCGTTGCCGCGGTTATTGGCGTCGAAGGCCGGCAGTTTCGCGTATTTCGACCAGTCGGTCTGCCGGTAGGCGACGTCGAAATCGGTCCAGCCTTGCACCGCGGCGCTCATGGCCGCGCGCACATATTCAATGTAGTCGCGGGTGAAGGCGATGGCTTGCCTGGCGGCCGTCGAGGGCCGGCCGTGGCCGGGGATGATGAATTTGGGATCGAGCTGTTCGACGACGGAAAGGGCGGCGAGCCACTGTTTTGTGTTCACATCGTCGCTGTTCATGAAGGGAATGCGGCCGTTCTGCACGATATCGCCGGCGAACAGCACGCCGTCCGGCTCGATCATCATCATCATGTCGCTCGCCGAGTGCGCCGGCCCGGCATAGATCATCTGAAAACGCCGGTCGCCGAGCGTCAGCGTCATGCGGTCGTCGAAGGTGATATCCGGCGGCACCACGCGCGTGTCCTTGTTGACCCACGGCGCCAGCGCCTGGCGTCGCTGGTCGAGCCGCTGATTGGAGCGCTCGTCGGCCGTCTCTTCGTTTTCTTCCTTGTATTCGCGGGCGCGGTCCTGCGCGACGATGATCGTGTCGGTATGATCCCTGAAGGCCTGCAGCCCGTAGATGTGATCGGCGTGATAATGACTGAGCACGTTGTAGCGCACGGGCTCCTTGGTGCGTGCACGGATGTCCTGCAGCAGCGCCCAGCCGAGACTCGGCGTGCCCAGCGCGTCGAACACCAGCACGCCGGCTGAAGTCACGACATAGCCGGCGTTGGATGTGTGCCCCTGGTTCGCCTGACCTGGCACGCCGGGGTGGCCGACCGTGTAGTAAATTGGCGACCCTGGAACCTGCTCGATTTTCAGCGGCTCGTTGAGTGGCGCGTAGTCCTGTGCGGACGCGGCCGCAAATCCGCCGGCTAGAAATAATGCCGGCAATAGCGCGAACCAGTTCAATGGTTTGACGCGGCGCGACACGCGCGCGTCATCGCCCACGGACGATATAGATTTTTTCTGGACGGAAGGACACATTCAAGTCATTATATATGTGGAGGCCAAGGAGAATGAAGATAAAATTACTGCGATCAGGCGGCGAGCCCGAAATGCATAGCATCGGGCGCCGCGGATTTCTCGCATTGGGGTCGGCGCTCGCCGGAGGTGCATTGCTCGGGCGCGGCGCCCGCGCCGGCGATGCGTTTCCGCCGAACGATGCGGAATGGTCGCAGATGCTGGGCCCCGGCGTGGTCGATCGTCCCTACGGCCAGCCCTCCGAATTCGTCAAGGATGTGATCCGCCGCAACGTGCCCTGGCTGACGGCGACGCCGGAGTCGTCGGTGAGCTTCACGCCGCTGCAGGACCAGCCCGGCATCATCACCGCCAACGGCCTGTTCTTCGAGCGCTACCACGGCGGCCGCGCCGCCGTCGATCCGGCGCAGCATAAACTGATGATCCACGGCCTGGTCGAGCGGCCGCTGCTGCTGACCATGGACGACATCAAGCGCTTTCCCTCCGTCTCGCGCATCCATTTCCTCGAGTGCCCGGCGAACGGCGGCATGGAATGGCGCGCGGCGCAGCTCAACTCGCTGCAATTCACCCACGGCATGGTGAGCTGCGCCGAATGGACCGGCGTCAAGCTGTCGACGCTGCTGGAGGAAGTCGGCCTCAAGAAAGAAGCCAAGTGGGCGCTGGTCGAAGGCGCCGACGCTGCGCATATGGACCGCAGCCTGCCGATCGAGAAATGCCTCGACGATTGCCTCGTCGTTTACGGGCAGAACGGCGAGGCGCTGCGGCCGGAGCAGGGCTTCCCGCTGCGGCTCATCGTTCCCGGCTGGCAGGGCAATGTGAATATCAAGTGGCTGCGCCGCATCCAGATCGGCGACAAGCCCTGGTTCACGCGCGAGGAAACGTCGAAATACACCGAGCTGATGGCCGATGGAAAGGTGCGCGGCTTCACCTGGCTCATTTACGCGAAATCGGTGATCACCTTTCCCTGTCCGGAGAAGCCGGCCAAGGGGTCGGGTGTTTACGAAATCCGCGGTTTTGCCTGGTCGGGCAAGGGCCGCATCAGCCATGTCGACGTCTCCGTCGATGGCGGCGTCAATTGGGAACGCGCGCAGTTGCAGGAGCCGGTGCTGCCCAAGGCGCTGACGCGCTTTACCCATGAATGGCGCTGGGACGGCAAGCCGGCGCTGCTGCAGTCGCGCGCGGTCGACGAGACCGGCTTCGTGCAGCCGACGATCGGCGAGCTGCGCGCGGTGCGCGGCGTCAACGGCATCTACAACAACAATTCGATCCAGACCTGGCAGGTGAAGGCGGACGGGAGCGTCTACGATGTCCAGCTTTCTTAGAGGCGTCTTGCCGATCCTTGCCGCAGCGTTTTTTGCCGCCGCGGCGTCCGCTGACGAGCAGCATCCCGCCGGCCATTACGGGATCGGCACAACACCGACCCAGGCGGAGGTCGATGGCTGGTCGATCGCCGTGCGTCCCGACGGCGAGGGATTGCCGCCGGGCAAGGGCAGCGTTACGCAGGGCGCCGAGGTTTATGTCGAGCAGTGCGCGGCGTGTCACGGCACCTTCGGCGAAGGCGAGACGCGCTATCCGAAGCTCACCGGCGGCGAACTGAAGGGCGAACGGCCGGAGCCGACGGTGGGAAGTTATTGGCCCTTCGCCACCACGCTATGGGACTACATCAACCGTGCGATGCCGTTCCCGTCGCCGCACCAATTAAATGCTGATCAGGTGTATGCGATGACGGCATACATTCTAAACCTGAACAACATTGTGGATAATAATTTCGTTGCGGACCGCGACAGTTTGCCTAAGGTCAAAATGCCAAACCACGACAGCTTTATCTGGCAGGATCCGCGGCCCGATACATCTGCTAAAGAGTGCATGAAGAATTGCGTTGACCCGGCCAAGATCAAGATCGAGTCGACGGCGGAAGGCAAGAATCTGACGCCGCGGACGACCGGGCCGCTTGATACGATGCA